>CAMJHU010000126.1 GCA_946405565.1 uncultured Clostridia bacterium | reverse complement strand
TGACCTTGTAGATCGGGTCGAAAATGACGGCGATATACTGTTTCTTTGCCGCCCGGCGGATGAGCTTGGGGGCAAGCTGATCCATGGGAACCGACCTGCCGCGCAGGTGCCACATATCAATCAGGCGGGCGTTTTCGGGCTGCCAGCCAAGCCGTTCGTACACCTCCCGGAGACGGTGCAGACAGGAGGCGCGGTCCAGCTCGAGGTTGACATACAGCACCTTGCCCTGCGCGCAGCGAAAGCCGAGCCAGTCTTTCCCCTCGGCGATCGCGCAGCAGAGTTCCAGCAGCGCGTAGGACTTGCCTGCCTTGGAGGGCCCGGCGATGAGCATTTTGTGTCCCTGCCGGAGCACGCCGTCGATGAGCGGCGGCGACAGCGGGGGCATATCGTCCCAGACGTCGGCGAGGTTTTCGGGGTCGGGCAGGTCGTCATCGACCGATTCAATCCATTCCACCCACTCGCCCCACGACGGTTTGCCGATATTGGTATCCAGCAGATATTGTTTTCTGCCGTTCCGCACCACGCCCGGCATACGGCTCAGGCGGGAGGGATTCTTGTTGTTGGGGTCCACCTCCAGACCGTTTTGGTTGCAGACCCGGTAGAGATATTCGACGCGTTCGCGGTACTGCTTCGCGTCGGAGGCTTCTATTCTCACGATGGCGTGAAGGCTCTTGCCACCGCTGTAGACCAGCGCCGCCACCGGCAGCTCCAACGCCCGGATAATAGCGTTCTGTTTTTCCAGATCGACATGATCGGATTCCACCAGCGCATAGCGGAAGTCGGTGACATTGGCGTTTCCCACGCCCCGCCCGTCCAGCGGATTGAAGCGGATCCACGCGCCGTAGGCGGGATTGTAATCGCCGAGAACCGCGCCGATATCGCCGCCGCAATGCAAAAGCTTATTGATTAACTGCCCCGCAGTTCTATCCCAGCAACCTTTCGAGGGCGATATCCTTGCGGAAAAATCACCTTCGCCTTTCGTGGCCCGGGTCACATAGCCCACCATATCGGTGGATTCAAAAAGCGTTTCCAGATAGGTAATCAATTGTTCTACCGGATCCCATGTTTCGGGAATGCGGAATGCCCGGCTTTCTGCCGGGTCGGCATCGTTGACCGCCGGGGAAGCAGGCGCGTCCTTTTCAATGGTATCGTTCCAGTCGAGCGCCCGCCCGCGGGAGGGACGCCAGCCGCCCTCCTTGGCGAGCTTCACAATGGTGGCGCCGGTCACGGGCGAAGGGGTCTGCGCGGAGTGAAACCCCGCCCACTTGCGGGCGCATTCCCCCGCGTGATACCGCCGCGCGTCCCGCTTCGACCAGTTTTCCCACACGTCGGCGGCGGGCAGACCCTCATAATGGAGCGCCATGCCGACGTTTAACCATTCCTGATAGGTCAGCCCTGCCGGATTGATATAATCCAGCAGTCCGATCAATTCATTATTTTCTATTTACCAACACCTCTCAAGTTCATTGGTCAATCGTCAGAATCGTGAAGGAAGGCTGCGCCTTGAAAATCTATATTCAGCGCTTTGCGCTCCTTCGTTATTCTCTATTCGTTATTCATGATTCACTGTTCTCTTAGCGAACGAACGTGAGCGCTTCTGCGGGTTGATAGGCGGCGGGATTCATTCCGTCAGGAATCTGCCAGCCGTTGGCGGCAATGTGCTGGATGAGCTGCCGCGCGGTTTCAAACGACCATATGCCGACGTGCCGGAACCCCATGTTTTCCAGACAGCGGATTTGCCTGGGCGTGGTCAGATCCGCGCGGCGGCGTTTGTCGAGGCGGGACAGCAGCAGGCTGGCTTTGCCCGCGGTGTCGATGCCGTCGGTGAGGATGCCCATCCTTTCGAGCGCGGCGAGCTGTGCGGCACTCGGCGGCGCCATTTCCCAGGGGAAGGACGGCACGTAGTGCGCCAAGTCCTCCGCCCGGATCGACAGTTCCAACTGCACCGGGTCAATCCGTTCGCGGCTGCGATGCTTCATCCGGTCGAGCTGCCTGGCAAGGGTGGCTTCACGCTGCGCCGCCACATCCTGACAGGCGCGCTTCCGGGCTTCCTCGATATCCGTCGCACATCCCGCCGTTTCGGCGAGCTGCTGCGTCATCTGCTGCGCGATCTCTTCGCTCTCGCAGATCAGGTGCGCCGGATGGCATAATCCGTGCCGCTGCGTGTGCCACAGAAAGTCGAGCAGCAGCAGGTCTTTCTTGCCCTCGCAGCGCCGCGTGCCGCGCCCGACCATCTGACAGTAAAGGGAGCGGACCTTGGTGGGACGCAGCACCACCACGCAGTCCACCGACGGGCAATCCCAGCCCTCGGTGAGCAGCATGGCGTTACAGAGGACGTTGTATCTGCCCTCTTCAAAGTCCCTGAGAATCTCTTTCCGGTCGGGGCTGTGACCATTGACCTCGGCGGCGCGCAGACCGACCGCGTTGAGCATATCGCGGAGCTTCCGCGCCGTTCTGACCAGCGGCAGGAATACCACTGTTTTGCGGTTTTCACAATAGGTCTTCATTTCCCGCGCGATCTGAAAGAGATAGGGCTCCAGCGCACCGTCCACATCCGCCGCCCTGTAATCGCCCGACTGTATGGCGACGCGGCTCAGGTCCAGCTTTAAGGGGACGGTGACCGCCTTGATGGGCGACAGGTACCCCTCCCGGATGGCGCTGGAAAGCGGATATTCATACGCCAGACTGTCGAACACTTCGCCGAGGTTCTTCCTGTCGCCGCGGTCAGGCGTGGCGGTGACGCCCAGCACCTTCGCTTCGGCAAAATACCGCAGGATTTTCCGATAGCTCTCCGAAATACAATGGTGTGCTTCATCGACGATGATGACGTTGAAGGCATCGGGGGGGAATTGCGACAGCCGTTTTTCCCGCGTGAGCGTCTGAACCGAGCCGACGGTCACGCGCTGCAGGCTGCCGAGACAGCTTGCGCCCGCCTTTTCCACCGCGCAGCCCAAGCCTGTGGACTGTTTCAGCCTGTCCGCCGCCTGATGCAGCAGCTCCCCGCGGTGCGCCAGAATCAGCACCCGCTCGCCCTGACGCACGCATTCCTCCGCGACGCTGGCAAATACCATCGTCTTGCCGCAGCCGGTCGGCATTACCAGCAGCGTCTTCTGAAATCCCTCCTCCCACTGCCGCAGGATCGCGTCCCGCGCTTCCTGCTGATAGGGTCTCAAATGTACTTGATTCACTTTCTCAAACCTCCTTTCGGGACGCTCGCAAGCGCGCTTGCGCTTGGAGAATAGAGAATAACGAATAACGAATAGTGAAGGAAGGCGCATGTGCGCCTTGGAATATATATTTTCAAGGCGAAGCCTTCCGCCGTTATTCACTCTTCATTATTCACCATTCACTCTTCATTTAGCGAGCGAACGCGAGCGCTCCCGTCTTCGGTGCTGATCGGACGGCATTGGCGGTGGAAGGGGAGGGAGGAGAGGGCATATCGGGTTCGTAGAATTTTTTGATTTCGTTGGTCAGACCGTCCTCGCCGTTCTGCTTCTGATAGGAGCGAACGCCCACCTTGCAGCGCCCTTTTGCGCCGAGCACCGCCTGCCAGTTCATCCGGACCTTTTCGCCCTTCTGTTTCTGACCGATGGCGCAGAAGAATTGGGACAGTTTCCATTCCATTTTGGTGTGAAGCACCAGATTTTCGGTGACGACGGTGGAGAGACCGCCCCCCGACAATTGGATGGTGAGAATCGCCATATTGCAGGGCGGCAGCTTGTCGGAGCCTTTGCTTCTGCCGCGTTCAAAGCGGATCACTTCAAAGTCGTAGTCGCCTTCGGGCAGCAGTTGATAGGCTTCCCCGTCGTTTTCGATGTTGTCGTTCCAGTCGAGTTCTCGTTCGTCCATAAGACGCATTCCTCCTGATTTATCATTTGTATCTGTGAGATTCCGGATTCTCCTTTATTATTATACACCTTATGTTACTGCATTTCACTGCATTTATTTTGGTCTTCCCCCACAGGCGGAAAGGGCGGAAAATGGGGCTTCCGGCGGACAGGGGAGAAGGGGAGAGGATGTCCCGTCGGCGCCGCGGGGCGCAGAGAAAAAAAGAGTAAAAAAAAAAGCCGCGGCGGGCGATGGACAGGATTCCCGCGTCTGCCGGGGCTTCGCAGGCAATCCTGTCCCAAGGACCGCTTTGGCATGGCATTCGGATAAAAGCGACGCGCTGCCATTCGCGTCAGATGAAGGAGGTATTTTTTCCTATGACAGAAGAAATAATCGAACAGACAGAAGCGGCGGAGGAATCGACCGCTTCATCCGCCCGCCGGGAACCCATCGCCGCGTGGGAAGCCAAGCTCGGACAAACAGGCGAAGCTGCCAAAGAAAAGCTGGAAGAATTCGGCGATAACAAAATCGTCAGAACCGTGAGCAATATGCTGATGATAGGGCTGCTGCTGGGGTGCGTCGCCTTCGGGATTTACGGCTGGCGGAAGGGGATTTTCGCTTCGCCCGAAACGCTGCGGGACTGGGTGGACAGCTTCGGCATGACCGCGCCGATGATTTTTACCATTCTGCAGGCGCTGGAGGTGGGCATTCCCGTGATTCCGGGCGGGGTGACGCTGCTGGCGGGGGTGCTGCTGTTCGGACCGTGGTGGGGATTCTGGTACAATTACGTGGGCATTGTGATCGGCTCACTGGCAACCTTTGCCATTTCGCGGGTCTACGGCAAGCCGCTCATGCACCGGCTCTTCTCCAAGGAATCCATTGAGAAATACGAGCATTGGACCGAAGACCACGGACGCTTCAGGAAGCTCTTTGCCGTCGCCATTTTCCTGCCGGGTGCGCCGGACGGATTGATCTGTTATCTCGCCGGCACCACCAGGATGTCGTGGAAGACCTATACGCTCATCATTCTGTTTTGCAAGCCGCTTTCCATCGCGATGTACAGCCTCGGGATGCTCGGCATTTCCAAGGGCATTTCCTTTCTCGGCACCGTGCTTTTCTGAGTGCTTTCCTAAGCCGTCGTCCAGCCCCGCCGGTATCAGTCGGCGCGCCGGAAGGTCACATCCGTACCGTTATCATAATGGAGCGTCAGCGTCTTTTCCGTTACGGTGTAGGGAAACGTGGGGGTTTTGCCGTGGCGCCGGAAAAAATCCCCGCCGGTTTCGCCCTCCGGCGCGGAGAGGTCGGGGCGGAAGGATATCACGCCGTCGCGGGTGAGATAATCGCCGTCCAGCCGGAGTTTCAAGGCGGACGCGCCGGTATCCGACATATGATACCGGAGCCGGAACTGTCCGTCCTCCTGCATCACCAGCGTGATCTTCACCTGAATGCCGTAGTCATTCTGATCATAATCCGCCGCCGCCGGATCGGTACACATCCATTTTCCCACGAGCGCCGTGTCAGGCTGGGATTCTTCTTCCTTCAAAGGGGTTCTGTGGGGGCTGTCTGAAATGGATACCACTGCACCGTGGGGGTGCTTCTGTGGTTCACGGAGCAGCCGGACACTGCCTGCCCCCAGCATCAAAAGCACGATGAGCAGCGTAATCAATGCGCCTGTCGGACTGGTCTTTATTGGCGGCACCGATTCCTCTTCCGGCGCGTTCCCGCTGAGATTCCGTCCGCAATAAGTACAGAATGTCGCGTCGTCACGAATGTTTTTTCCACAATACCCGCATTTCATAGGATACGATCCTCCCGATGGATGGTTTTTGTTTCTGTGTTTATTGTACCACAGGATTTTGGTTCCGTCAATCCAAACCGCGAAAATGCCGTGAAAACGGGTGCTTGTTTGTCACCCAAACAGAAATATGAATAATTTGTAAATCATCAAAAAAATTCTTGACATTCTCATACGCTTCAGCTATAATCTAATAGCTGTCGCGGAGAGGTTCTCCCAGAGGTTTTCCCGCAGCGAGATTATGGCGGTATAGCTCAGTTGGCTAGAGCATGCGGTTCATACCCGCAGTGTCATTGGTTCAAATCCAATTACCGCTACCAGTTCCGGCCCGGTGGTCAAGAGGCCTAAGACACCGCCCTTTCACGGCGGCAACACGAGTTCGAATCTCGTCCGGGTCACCATTCTTCCTCAAGCACCCCGCTTGAGGAATTTTTGTTTGCCGCTTTAGTTAAATGGATATAACAAGCCCCTCCTAAGAAAGTGCCGGAGCTTACGCCTTTTGAAAATCAGGGTAGAGGTATGTTGTAAACAGAATAGTATGTCCCAGTACCTCAGTCGGATAGAGGGTCCGCCTCCTAAGCGGAACGCCGTAGGTTCAATTCCTATCTGGGACGCCAGTCAAGACCGCGGAAAGCCCTAAAAATGGAGCTTTTCGCGGCTTTTGCTATCTTGACGGGCAATCCCTTAAAGAATTCGGACTGCCGTAGGTTTCTTTCATTAGGAACTATGCAGAATTTAATCAGTCATTTTCTGCCTGAAATTACAGTATGCT
>CAMJHU010000125.1 GCA_946405565.1 uncultured Clostridia bacterium | reverse complement strand
CCATCAGATTATAAGTCCAAGATTCTTAATGAACTTAAATTATTCGGAGTATCAAAAGATATTATGTTTTCCGATAACAATGATATTGTTTGTGAAGGAATTGTAGAGCAGTTAAAATATAAGGTCAGAGGTGATTTTTAACATGGACACCACCGAAAAACGCTTTGAAGCGGACATCGAATCCTTTCTGGTGACCGCGCAGGGCGGTTATACCAAGACCACCGACCACTATGACCCGCAGTCCGGCTTGTATGTCAATACCCTCATTGCCTTTGTGCAGCGGACACAGCCGAGAGAGTGGAAACGCTTTGAAAAAATTGGTAGCGGCGAGCCTGTCAAGCAGTTCGTTGCCGCCTTCAACAACGCCTGTGAGATGAACGGGCTGCTGTATGTCCTCCGCAACGGCTTCAAGCACAGGGGCATTACCTTCCGCGTCTGTTATTTCCGCCCCGAATCAGGGCTTAATCAGATGACTGCCGCGCTCTACCGTGAAAATATCTGCAACTGCGTCCGGCAGTGGTATTATTCCGCGCATAACAAAAATTCCGTGGATATGGTGCTGGTGCTTAACGGCATTCCCGTGATCGCGCTGGAGCTGAAAAACCAGTACACCGGACAGAACGTCGATGACGCCAAACGCCAGTGGATGAACGACCGTGACCCGCGTGAAACGTGCTTCCGCTTCAACCGCCGCATATTGGCGTATTTCTGTGTGGATCATACCGACGTTTACATGACAACCAAGCTCGACGGCGCCAATACTTATTTCCTGCCCTTCAATCAAGGCTCCAACGGCGCGGGACATGACGGCGGCGCGGGCAATCCGCCCAATCCCGACGGTTATCCCACCGCCTATCTCTGGGAGCGGATTCTGCAGAAGGACAGTATGCTGGATATCCTGCAAAAATTTCTGCATTTTGACCGCAAGAAAAAGCGGCTCATCTTCCCGCGTTATCATCAGCTCGATGTGGTGCGTAAGCTGGTGGCGGACGTCCGCGCAAACGGTTCGGGGAAGAATTATCTCATTCAGCACTCTGCTGGCTCCGGCAAGTCCAATTCCATCGCGTGGACAGCCTATCGCCTTGCCTCGCTGCACAATGACGAGAATCAGCCTATCTTCAATTCCGTGATTATCGTGACCGATCGCACCGTGCTTGACCAGCAGTTGCAGGAAACTGTGTCGGATTTTGACCACGCGCTCGGCATGGTGGAAACCATCGGCGAAGGCAAAAATTCAAAAGACCTGCTGCAAGCCATTCACGACGGCAGCCGCATTATCGTCACCACCCTGCAGAAATTTCCCGTGATTTACAAGGAAGTCGGCGACACGTCCGGCAAGCGGTTCGCCATTATCGTGGATGAAGCCCATTCCTCCCAGACAGGTTCTTCCGCCGTCAAAATGAAAACCGCCCTTGCCGATACCGAGGACGCGCTGCGCGAATACGCCGAGTTGGAGGGCAGGGAAGAAGACGAAATCGACCGTCACGACAAGCTGACGCAGATCATGCTTTCTCACGGAAGGCACAGCAATCTTTCCTTCTTCGCCTTCACCGCCACGCCCAAGGGCGAAACCATCGAAACCTTCGGCACGAAACAGCCGGACGGACAGATGCGCCCCTATCACGTTTATTCTATGCGTCAGGCGATTGAAGAAGGCTTCATCATGGACGTGCTGCAAAACTACATGACCTATAAAACCTGCTTCAAAATTGCCAAGACCATACCCGACAATCCCGAAGTGCCGGCTTCACAGGCGGCAAAGGTCATTCGCCGCTTTGAGGAGCTTCACCCCTATAACATCAGTCAGAAATCGCAGATCATCGTGGAAACCTTCCGTTCCACCACGGCAAATGCCATCGGCGGCAGAGGAAAAATGATGGTTGTCACCTCGTCGCGCCTTGCGGCAGTTCGCTATTACCACGAAATCAAGAAATATATCAAAGAATGCGGCTATCAGAATATTGATATTCTGGCGGCATTTTCCGGCACAGTGACGGACGGAGACGAGGATTACACCGAGCCAAAGCTCAATGTCCGTCAAGACGGCAGCCATATCTCCGAGGAGCAGACCAAAGCCGAATTCCATGACAATTTCAATGTGCTGATTGTCGCGGAAAAATACCAGACAGGATTCGACGAGCCTCTGCTTCACACCATGATTGTAGATAAAAAACTGCGCGGCGTGAAATGTGTGCAGACGCTTTCCCGCCTTAACCGAATCTGTCCCGGAAAGACCGACACCTATATCCTTGACTTTGTCAATACCGCCGAGGACATTCAGGAGGCGTTTCAGGATTTCTATCAGGAAACAATTCTGTCGGAGGAAATCAATATCGACCTGATCTATCAGACACAGCGGGAACTGCGGGATTATCATTTGTACACCGATGAGGATATTGATTCGCTGATCGAAATATACTTCTCCGGCAAGAAACAGGACGATAAGATGATGGGCAGAATGACCTCGGCGCTTCAGCCCGTCGCTTCACGCTATAATGCCAAAACCGTGGACGAGCGTTACAATTTCCGCCGCAAGCTGCGTTCCTTTATCAAATGGTACGGCTTCATTTCGCAGATCTGCCGTATGTTTGACAGGGATTTGCAGAAGGAATACATCTTCTGTTCCTATCTGCTGCGGCTGCTCCCGAAGGACGTCATTCCCACCCTGAATCTCGAAAACGCCCTGCAACTGGAATTTTACAAGCTGCAAGAGACATTCCGGGGAAGTCTGGGATTGGAGCAGAAGAGCGGCGTCTATGAACCGGGCGGCAGCAGCGGACAGTCTACGCCCGAACCCAAGGAACCGCTGGAAGAAATCATCGAGCGCATCAACCAGATGACCGACGGCGACTTCACCGAGGCGGACAAGGTAGTCCTGCACATTCTCCACGACCGCCTAAAGAGCGACGAAAGACTCGGCAAGATCGCCCGTTCCTCCGACCCGCAGGTGTTCACCGAGAGCATCTTTCCCAAGACATTCGAAGCCACCGCGCAGGATTGCTATGTGGAACAGACCGAAGCATTCACTTCACTCTTCAAAAACAAGCGCAAGTTCAACGCCATCATGTCCATGCTCGCTGAGATGCTGTATCGGGAGTTTAATGGGTGAGGGATGATCTTTTCTTTGATTAATGCGGCACAAGTTTTGTGCATTGCCTATCTTCATCTTGACAAAGAACAGCCTAAGAGTTAAGATAATCATATCATTCACAGACAGATTGCGAGGTGTGTTTCAGTGCGGTATTTTGAATATGAGCGGAGCGACGCGAAGGCGGAGTATTATGAAACCCTGATGAATCTCATGGAGCGATGGGAACATGAGATTGTGGAATTCAAAGAAGCTAAAGGCGGCTATAACGAAGACAAGATCGGGCAGTATTTTTCTGCAATCAGCAATGAGGCGAATTTACTGGGCTGTCAGTACGGCTGGCTGGTACTCGGCGTTAGTGAAAGCGGCGCGAGAAAGCCGGTCGGAACCGCTTTCAAATCGGGCGATTCCACACTTCTGGAAAAATTCAAGTACGAGATTGCCAGAAACACAACCGATGGGATTACGTTTCTGGAAATCATTGAACTGTTCCCGAAATGCGACGGCAAGCCCTGTCGGGTTCTGATGTTCAAGATTCCAGCGGCTGTCGTCGGTATGCCGACCGAGTGGAAGAACCGCAATTATGCCAGAAGCGGCGAGAGTCTGGTTCCGTTGCCTCAATTCAAGGTTGATCAGATCAGATTGCAGGAGCGCAGAGATTGGTCAAAGCGCATATTGGAAGGTGCCGATATTTGCCATCTCGACAAGGACGCCATTCAATTTGCCAGAGAAAAGTACAAGGAGAAGATGGATCGTCCGCATATTTCCGAAGAAATAGACGCCATGACGGATGAGGAATTTCTGACCAAAATCAAACTGATGAGAGATGGAAGAGTGACCAATGCAGCTATGATTCTGTTGGGCAATCCGGATTATGATTCACTGTTTGAGAGTGCCCCTTCGTTGATGTGGAGATTGTACGGGGCAGACGGTGAGTTAAAGGATTACGAGATTTTCACGATCCCATTCATCACTGTTGCGGACAAAATTTTTGCCAAAATCCGCAACCTCACCTATCGGTATATGCCGAATCAGCTTTCACTGTTTCCGAGAGAGACACAGCAGTATGATATGTGGCTGCTGCGCGAGCTTCTGAACAACTGTATTGCTCACTCCAATTATCAGTTGGGTGGCAGAATTTACGTGAATGAGTGTGAGGACAGCATCAATATCACCAATCCCGGCGATTTTCTCCCAAGGACAATCGAAACCGTCCTTCAGACAACATATAATCCGCCGTTTTACCGCAATCAACTGTTAGCGGATTCAATGGTGAGATTTCACATGATCGACACCGCGACAAGCGGAATCAAAAAGGTCTATCGGATTCAGCGGCAGAAGTATTTCCCCATGCCTGACTATGACTTGTCCGATGTCAATATGGTTTCCGTCACCGTTTACGGCAAAACGATTGACGAACATTACACCTATATTCTGTATGAACATCCCGAACTTGATCTGGAGACCGTATATCTCATAGATCAGGTGCAAAAGGGGAACGGTAGCAAGCTGTCCAAAGAAGAGATTGCATATTTGAGGAAGTATAAGCTGGTGGAAGGTCGTTCTACCAATTTGTATTTGTCAGCGGAGGTAGCCCAGAGTATTGATGCAGAAGCACAGTACATTAGAAACAGGGCTTTCGACAATCAATATTACAGGGATATGATCGTCAATTACCTGCAAAGCTACGGAAAAGCCTCCCGACAGGATATAAGAAATCTATTATGGGATAAACTGCCCGATGTATTGGATGACAAGCAGAAAGAGGGAAGAATCAGTACATTGCTTACTTCGATGAGAAGGAAGGGAATCGTTACAAGGGATTCCGAAAGCCAGCAGAATTCTTGTTGGATTCTTGTTGAAGGAAGCACGGCAACACATAGAAAAAAATAACGGACTTTCGCCTTGCTATAAATCTAAATGCAAAATAACAGACCTTGTTAGATTTCTTGAGATTTTTAAAAATCTAACAAGAATAAGCCGAAAATCTAACAAGGTCTTAATTGCAAATGACGTATTTTAGGGCATTTCAGAGCTTATTAGAAAAAATGAGGAATAAAAAAATCTAACAAGGTCTTGAGGATAGTCTGTTTGACCAGATTCCCTTTTCTTTGTTTAATGCGACGCAAAATTTGAGCTTCATCAATCTATTTCTATGGAGGCAAAAAATGACTAAGAAAGAAGTTCGGAGATTTCTTAATACACATAGGGATGTAGAACTATCAGCTGCGAAATTTGAATACAGTTTGCATTTATGCAGAAATGTGGAAAATGTCATGTTTAAATTGGCTGAAAGGGTTAACAAAAGAGATGATGTAGATAAGAAAACTATTGAAGAAATGATAAAGAAGGCTTCAAGTCTAGATGAGATAATAAAACTTATGCGCAAAGAAATGGTTACGGGCGAAAGGGTCAAAGTTATTAACAAAGCAATTGATATAGAAGAGGAAATACTGCCACTTATCAAGTCCAGAGTTTTAACAACTGGTCAGCATATGTTTATTGAAAACGCCCTTAAGTTTTTTCTGAGGTGCAAGACAAATTGCAGCCAATGGATTATGGAAAACTATCAAGAAATTCGCAGTGAGTATATGAAGTCTATGCTCTGTTTAGTGTTGGGATTTCGTGGAGACGCAAGCATGATAGATTTTCTGATAGAGGAAGCGGAGCGGTTTGAACGCGATTATCCAGACGAAAACTATGATCAAGCTCCGTTTTTAGCGGTTCAGGAATTATCAGTCAGATTTTTGAATTAGCTGTTGCAAGCCTTTTCTTTGATTAATGCGACGCAAAATTTGAGCATTACCTACCTGTCGTTTCGCTCTCCTGACCGAGCTGCTATCCCACTACAATCCAAACCGTGGAATCCAAATTTATCATCAAGAGCATCAAAATTCGGGTGCAGAATTTCGCATATCATCAAAAAAGCATCAATTCTTCAAGCATCAGCGGCGCGGCTGGCAACAAATCCCCAAAATCGGGGAGAAGTTGGAGCACGAGAGAATTTTCAACATTGCCTCCAAAACCGCGTGCCGAGGGTTCAAGTCCTTCTGCCCCTGCCAAAATAGCTGAACAAAAAAGATGCAGCCGCCGAAACCCCCGTATTTACGGGGGTTTCCGGCGTTTTTGAGGCCAAAAAATGGGGTTCGAATTTCGTAGATGCATTTGGCCATTTTTGGGGTACTGATAAAACATGAACCCACGGCAAAGCAGTTTATTCACATTATTGTAGAAAATTCAATACTCAACCAATCAAGCGTGCGGGTAGAAAATCTGTGCGCTTTTTTGTATAAAACATAGAAAGCCGATTGTTTTGAA
>CAMJHU010000124.1 GCA_946405565.1 uncultured Clostridia bacterium | reverse complement strand
GACTGACCTATCAATGGCAGCTTTCGGACGATCAGGGTCTGACGTGGCGCAACAGCAAGGCGACCGTTGCCAATTATTCCACCACCATCAGCACCACCAATAACGGACGGTTCCTGCGCTGCATTGTGACCGACCAGTACGGCAATTCCGTGACTTCTCAAAACGCGTCCATGAAAATTGCCGCCACGCCGCTTCGGATAATCTCCCAGCCGGAGGATACCATTGCAAAAGAGGGCGACAGACTGACCTTTACGATCAGGGCGCAAGGCAACAATATCACTTACAAATGGCAGCAGAGTGATGACAATTGCAAGACGTGGCGGACGCTCACGGATGTGACGGGCAACACGCTTTCCACCACGCTGACAAGACAGAACAACCACAGATGTTTCCAGTGCATTCTCCGGGATTCTCACGGGAACAAGGTGGTTTCCAAGACATTCTCGATGGAATATGCCTCTATTGTCATTACGGCGCAGCCGTCGCCTGTGACAGCCAAAGAGGGCGATCTGGTCAGCTTCAAGATCAAGGCGACCGGCGACGGACTGACCTACCAATGGCAGCTTTCGGATGATCAGGGCAAGAGCTGGCGCAACAGCAAGGCGACCACGCCGAGCTATACGACGACCCTCACCACTGCCAATAACAAGCGGTATCTGCGCTGCATCGTGACCGATCAGTACGGAAACAAATTAAAATCCGACGCAACGTATATGAAAATCACGTCGCTGAAAATCAGCGGACAGCCCGTCAACGCGGAAGCGCCCAAGGGCGGCAAGGTGACGTTCAAGGTAACGGCATCTGGACCTAGCATCACCTATCAGTGGCAGCTCAGCGACGACAAAGGTAAGACGTGGCGGAACAGTTCCACCAAGACCGCGACCTACTCCACGACGTTGAGCGACAAGAACGACGGACGGTATGTCCGCTGCATTGTGACCGACAAGTACGGCAACAGCGTTATCTCCGACCCGGCACGTATGGAAGCCGCGTAATCGATGGCAATCCATCCGAAGCACCA
Organism: uncultured Clostridia bacterium; assembly: GCA_946405565.1. Taxonomy (GTDB): domain Bacteria; phylum Bacillota; class Clostridia; order Oscillospirales; family Acutalibacteraceae; genus RUG762. Next base: position 5,399 of record CAMJHU010000124.1, on the reverse strand, counting down.
CCAACTGCAAGGGCAGTATCACATAAAAAATTATGTGATACTGCCCTTTTTCCTCACCGTTGCTTTCACTGGTAAATGAAACAATTCTCATAAAATGTTGACGAAATCTGAAAAAGACGGTATAATAATCATACAACATTCAAATCATAACGGAGCCTATACAAACGGAGGAACACGATATGCTGACCAATTATCACACTCACACCTTTCGATGCCAGCACGCCAACGGCACGGTGGAGGATTATGTACGCGAAGCCATCGCCAAGGGATTTGACATATTAGGCATGAGTGATCATGTACCTTATCCCCACTACGAATTCGGTTATCGGATGCCAATGGCGGAAATCTGGGATTACATCTATGAGGTGGAAGACGCTCAAAAAAAATACGGGAAACAATTACAGATCCTGCTGGGTTTTGAAAGTGAATATCTCTGTGCAAAGCGCTCCTATTATGAGGAACTGCTGGAGGAATATCAGGTGGAATACCTTGTGCTCGGGCAACACTTTTTTGACTATGGAGGTTCCTTCAAAAGCTCCTATGCCCTCAAAGACAGCGCCGACTGCGTGCGATATGCCAAAAGTGTGGCAGAGGGTCTTTCTACCGGATACTTTTCTCTTCTGGCGCACCCCGATATCGTGGGCGTCAACTGCCTGTCATGGGATAAAAACATGGACGAAATGACCGACATCATTCTCGAAGCCGCCATGCGGTATGACGTGCCACTGGAAGTCAACGCCAACGGTATCCGCCGCGGTACAATTCACGACAAAGAGCTCGGGCGTCATTATATGTATCCTCACTTCAAATTCTGGGAAAAGGCGGCAGCGGCAAAGGTGCCGACCGTCATCAGTTCCGACTGCCATATGCCCTCCTTACTGTATGACGCGGACGTGCTGCGTACCCGTCAGTTCGCAGAGGAAATGGGCATAAATATCATCGAAAAAATCACTATCAAACAAAAATTCCAGTCATAAATTATAATGTAAAGAATTGCGGAATGTTTTTTTCAGTATGAAACGAAGAAAACTGCATACAATAGAGGTGCGGGCGCGGCGGACGCGGCTTCGGCATTGCTCCGAAGGAAATCCCATTCGGCACGCTCCGCGCTTTCTGCCCCGAAACGATGTGAGCCGCCGGCGCGGTTCATCCTCCGCCGACGCTTTGGTCGGCTCACCGCGGGCAGCGCCTGTATTCTATCATTCCATCCTTCAAGCAAGGAGATGACAACATGCTGGACAGAACATCCCTGATACTGGTCATCATCGGCGCCCTGAACTGGGGTTCCATCGGTCTTTTCAAATTTGACTTTGTGGGCTGGCTCTTCGGCGGACAAGCCGCCACGCTCAGCCGCATTGTCTTTGCCCTTGTGGGTCTCGCGGGTCTGTGGTGCATTTCGCTGCTCTTCCGCGACCGGGACGAAATCGTGGATTCTATTCACGATTAACGTTTCTTTCCCTGTCCATGCGCATGGACACCAAAACGGCAGTACCCCTCCCGCGACTAATTTTCGCGGAAAAGGGTACTGCCGTTTTTTTCATAGATATGTTCAATGGGCAGCTTCTTCGGTCGTAAGAGAATGACCGTGCGCAACGGTATGGTTGGCATATGTCTGCCAGTCCGGCTCATATGCATCCGTCGCCTGATTTCCCCACATATCCCAACCGTCGCGGCTGCCGCGTGCAAAAAGCTCCAGATACGGTCCGGGCGAACAGGCTTCAATCAGGCTTACAAACTCATCGGGCTTGCGGCTGTGTTCCCGCTTCATGGCTCGTATGAGGTTTACCTGTGAACGTCCCGGCTGAAGTGTACGGTTTTTTTCTCCTTTAATACCAAACAGCAGCACCTCGGTGACATTGCGAAAATAAAATCCCACACCTCTACCGTCGGGCTGCCCGTCCTTTCGCACCTTTTCCCATACGAGATTGGTTTTATAGGAAAACCCCTACGCCTTCATAACCGCCAGTCCATCAGGCAGCAACGCATTGGGAACCCACAGATATAGATGACAGCGTTCCGCCGCGCAATCGCCCACCGGCAGTGCCATGATATCTTCCAGCGTCATGGTTTCATACCGGTTCAGCCGCTTATGCTCCGGCGCGACTTTTCCTGTACGGTTTTGAAACTGCCATGGCGGATCGGCATAAATCGTCTGATACTGCTTTCCCTCCGTGAAATTTCTCAGGTTTTCGATGGTTTCCTCGAGAGTTGTCATGCTTCATAATCCTTTACACAAGATTTTCTGATGCCCACCGCCAGAATCGGACAACCACCGTTTCGGCGGGAATCCAATCGGTTGAGCAATTTTCCCATCCATGTGGTGGACGCACCGTATTTGCTGAGAATATTCATTTCCCGAAACACCTCGTTCAATTCTTCGGATCGGGTTACGATAATACCCACGTCCACCAATCCGCAATCAAAATAGGTACGCATCGCCAGCAAATCGCCTGTAATCCGGATTTCCCGCCATCCAAGCGGATAAAGCACGTCAGCTGTAAAATTCATATTTGTTGGCAAGGTTTGTCGGAATAATCATTGATACCTCCCAAAAACCAAAAGCGGCAGTACCCTCTTCCACGCGACAGCGAGCGCGGGAGGGTACTGCCCCTCATGTGATATGCAACAATGATAACGGCAGATCAAACTGCACCGGCATTACTTACCCTTGCCGCAGCACTGCTTGTACTTTTTGCCGCTGCCGCAGGGACAGGGATCATTACGACCGATCTTCTTTCCGGCGCGCGCGGGCATGGATTCGGACCCCGCATCCGGCTCGTTGGGCTTCTGAATCTGTTCGCGCTTGGGTTCCTCCTGCTTGCGCACCTGTACGGTGAGAATCTGCAGAGCGGTATCCTCCTTGATCTGGGCGATCATCTCGTCGAACATCTCAAAGCCTTCCTGCGTATAGGCAATGGCAGGATCCTTCTGACCGTAAGAACGCAGACCGATACCCTTTTTGAGTTCCTCCATCGCATCGATGTGTGCCATCCAAAGAGTATCCACCACGCGCAGCAGCACCACGCGATCCAGCTCACGGGCAATCTCCTCGCCGAATTCCTCCTCACGCTTCTCATAAAGCGCATGGGCGCGGTCAATCAGCTCATCAGCAATGGTCTGGCGTTCCAGCGTATCCAGATCATCCACCGTATAATGGAAGTCATCCAGCTTGGTAAGCAGATTGAGATAGGTCTGGCGCAGACCGTCAAAATTCCATTCGTCCTTTTCATCGGAGCCGAGATACAGCCCCACGTTGGCTTCAATGGAATCGTCGATCATCTTAAGAATATTGTCACGGATATTCTCGCCATCCAGAACGCGGTCGCGCTCGGCATAGATCAGTTCGCGCTGACGGTTCATAACGTCGTCGTAACGCAGAACATTCTTTCGGATAGCGAAGTTGCGACCTTCCACTTTGCCCTGCGCCCCCTCAATGCTTCTGGACACCATCTTAGAATCAATGGCGGTATCCTCGTCGATATTGAGGGTGGTCATCATGGACTGCAGGCGTTCGCCGCCAAAGATACGCATGAGGTCATCTTCGAGGGAAAGGTAGAAACAGCTCTCGCCCGGGTCTCCCTGACGCCCCGAACGACCACGCAGCTGATTGTCGATACGGCGCGATTCGTGACGCTCGGTGCCGATGATAATCAGACCGCCCGCTTCGCGAACCTTCTCGCCCTCCGCATCGGTGATCTTCTTGAACTTGGCTTTGAGATCGGTAAACTTCTGACGAGCCTCGATGATTTCTTCATCATCGGTATCACTGTAGGCAGTGGATTCCTCGATCAATTCCTCCGAATACCCCTGCTTGCGCATTTCGCTCTTCGCCATGAATTCAGGATTACCGCCAAGCAGAATATCGGTACCGCGTCCCGCCATGTTGGTGGCAATGGTGACGGCGCCGTACTTGCCTGCCTGTGCGACAATTTCGGCTTCCTTCTCGTGATACTTGGCGTTGAGGACGGAATGCTTGATGCCGCGGCGGCTGAGCGCCTGACCCAGCATTTCGGACTTGTCAATGGAAACGGTACCCACCAGCACAGGCTGCCCGTGTTCATGCGCCTCGATAATGCGCTCGATCACGGCATGATACTTGCCCTTGGCGGTGGAATAAATCTTGTCGGGCAGGTCCACACGGATGGTGGGACGGTTGGTAGGAATTTCCACACAGTCGAGTTTGTAAATCTCATTGAATTCGTTTTCCTCGGTGAGGGCGGTACCGGTCATGCCGGAGAGTTTATGGTAAAGACGGAAATAATTCTGGAAGGTGATGGAGGCAAGGGTCTTGGATTCCCGCTCAACGGTCACGCCTTCCTTGGCTTCGATGGCTTGATGCAGACCCTCGTTGTAACGGCGACCGTACATAATACGTCCGGTAAATTCATCGACAATCAACACCTTGCCGTCCTGCACCACATAGTCCACGTCCAGATGCATAACGCCGTGCGCCTTGATCGCCTGATTGATGTGGTGCAGAATGGTGATGGCTTCCGGACTGTTGTCCATGAGGTTTTCGATGCCGAAGGTCTTTTCCGCACGCGCCACACCCTTGGGCGTAAGGGTAGCGGTCTTGGCTTTTTCATCCACAATATAATCCGCGTCGCCGAATTTATCGTCATGCTCTTCCTTTTCGTCCACCTCGGCGATAACCTCATACTGGAGCTTCTTGGCAAAATCGTTGACGGTGGTGTAGAGAGCCGTGGACTTGTCGCCCTGACCCGAAATAATCAGCGGGGTTCTGGCTTCGTCAATGAGAATGGAGTCCACCTCGTCCACCACGGCAAAATGATGACCGCGCTGCACCTTCTGTTCTTTATAGATAACCATGTTGTCTCGCAGGTAGTCGAAGCCCAACTCGTTATTGGTGCCATAGGTGATGTCGCAGGCATAGGAAGCGCGACGCTCGTCGTTCTTCATATCATGCAGGATCAGACCGACACTCAGACCCAGAAAACGGTGAATCTTGCCCATCCATTCGCTGTCGCGCTTGGCAAGATAGTCATTAACCGTGACAACATGTACGCCCTCGCCGGTGAGCGCGTTGAGATAGGAGGGCAGCGTAGCCACCAAAGTCTTGCCTTCACCGGTCTTCATTTCAGCAATGCGTCCCTGATGGAGAATAATGCCGCCGATGATCTGCACCGGAAAATGCTTCATACCCAGCACACGCCAGCCTGCTTCACGGCAAACCGCGAAGGCATCAGGCAGAATGTCATCGAGGGTTTCGCCCTCCGCGAGTCTTCCCTTGAGAATATCGGTCTGCGCGCGCAGTTCACTGTCGGACATGGCGGCGTAGGTATCCTCCAGTGCCAGCACCTGATCGCAGATCGGCTGCACCCGCTTAATCTCGCGATCGGAATAACTGCCAAATATCTTGTTCAATATACCCATGTGAT
>CAMJHU010000123.1 GCA_946405565.1 uncultured Clostridia bacterium | reverse complement strand
GACCGGCGTGACGCAATCTGCTTATAGGGAATCGCGCCCCGAAGCATACGGCAATGACTACATCATGACCTACGATTACTGTGAACCGCTTGCGTGGAACGACGATCAAAGCAGTTTCAAGGGCGTTTGCTACCGCCTGCTCTTCTTTTTGGACGGAGAAACAGACACCGTCACCGATATCAGCTTACACTACCTTTTCATCAGTGAATATATGAACTGAAAGCATTTTGCATTGTCACGTTTTTTATCTTTCATCATTCACCAAATAAGGAGAACACACACCCATGCTTTTGGATTTTTATGTGGACGACGTGATTAAAAACGCCGTCAAAGAGGATATCAATTACATCGACACCACCGCCGATATCGTCATTCCCGCTGACCAGCGGGGGAGCGCCTATTTTGTTGCCAAGGCGGACGGCGTGCTCTGTGGCATTGACATCGCCATGCGGGTCTTTGCGCTGCTCGACGACAGCTTTGAATGCAGCGTACATTTTCACGACGGCGACAGGCTCCAAAAGGGCGACGTCATCTGCGAATTCACCGGCAATATGCGCTGTCTGCTCAAGGGCGAACGCACCGCGCTCAACCTGATTCAGCATATGTCCGGCATCGCCACTGAGACTGCCCGCTGTGTGGATATCGTGAAGGGAACCCGCGCCGCGATTACCGATACGCGCAAGACCCTTCCCGGTCTGCGTGCCTTGCAGAAGTACGCTGTCACCGTCGGCGGCGGCAAGAACCACCGCTACAACCTCAGCGACGGCGCCATGCTCAAGGACAATCACATCGACGCCTGCGGCGGTATCGCGGAAGCGGTGGAGACCCTCCGCACAAAGCTGGGTCATATGGTAAAAGTCGAAGTCGAAACCCGCGATCTCGACGAAGTGCGTCAGGCGCTCGCGGCGGGCGCGGACATCATCATGCTCGACAATATGGACTGTCCCACCATGCGGGAGGCAGTCGCTATCGTCGGGGGAAAAGCATTGCTGGAAGCCTCGGGCGGCATCACGCACGATACGCTGCGGGATGTTGCCGAAACCGGTGTGGATATCATCTCTATCGGCGCGCTCACTCATTCGGTGCAGGCGTTTGATATTTCCATGAAAATCGCGCTGCAATAACCCCCTATCCCCCACACAGAATTGAGGCTGACAACATGAGAACCCCCAAATCGGATGAAGAAAAAGAACAAGCCATCGAAACCGGTCGTCGGCTGCGGGAGCTTCGCAAAAGTGCCAAGCTCTCGCTCCAAGAGATCGCTGACCGGCTCAACAGCGAATACGGCGCCAATACCAACAAAGGTATGATTTCCAAGTACGAAAACGGCATTCATGAGCCTGCCGTCGGCACACTGTTTTGTCTGGCACGTATTCTGGGCGTATCGGTGGACTACATTCTCGGCAGAACCGACGACATCACCGGCACTTCCATCAGTTATGAACCGGGAGGAATGGGCAGTGTGGTCAACGTCTATTCCCGCGTCAATCCTACGGACGGTAAAATTGCCCCCTGCGGCATTGAACTTATCCCCCGCGAATGGCTGGTGGGCGGGCGTGATTTCTTCGGTCTGCGCATCGAAGGAGGACGGCTGGCGCCACGTTACTATGACGGAGACATTGTACTGTTTGAACGGCGTGGGAAAATTGCCCGCGACCGTGTCGCACTGGTCAGCGTGGGTGAAGAAGACGCGTTTCTCTGCTATATTGTCAAAAAGCGGGAGGGAAAACTCATCCGCCCGCTTGATCCCGCTCATCGGGAAGAATATTTCACCACTGCGGAACTTGCCGAGATCCCCGTCCATATCATCGGCGCGGCAGTGCAGGTTCGTCGCATGGAATCGGACATTCTGTAACATAACCTGTAACGCGGGTGATACAGGTGTTACAAATGCGGGTCAGGTTCTTACAAAACAGACCGGACGCTTATTTCCCATCATGCAGGGGAAAAGCGTCCGGCTTTTTTTATGTGCGTGAGCAGTATGAAGGTCGCGAGAGACGAAGCAGCAGCGAAAACAGCAGCGTGACAGATAATCCCAGCAGGGTGAAATTATAGCGCGAGCGGAACAGCACCGTTACGCCCGCCAGCGAAATAACAATCAGCGTCAGCAGCGAAACGGCAGTCACTACGGCTTCGGCAGCCGCTTCCCCGACCAGACGCCGCAGCGCCAGTCGCAGCAGACCGCCGCCGTCCAGCGAATCCACCGGCAGCAGATTGAGACTTCCCATGACGAAATTGAGCGCCGCCAGACGGGGGGAAAACGGCAGCAGCACGCCTGCCGCCACCCAATTCGCGGCACTTCCCGCCGCCAGCACGATGAGCCGTCCGTCCATATATTCCGCCAGCGGCGCACCGTGCAGCCGCAGACCGAAGGGCGTGATATCCAGCTCCGTCGGCGCCTGACCGGGTAGCAGATACATGGCGGTCAGATGTCCCGCCTCGTGCAGCAGCGCCGAGAACAGCGACGGCAGCAGCAGACCGCTCCTGTCAAAGAAAGACAGCGCGCACAGCACCGCGAAAAAGAAGAAATCCACCCGTATGGTTCCATGTTTCAACGCAATTTTCATATGTTTTCATAGCCAATGACGAACCAGCCGTCATTCCGCATTAATATACCCCGCCTATGACCCATTCGGGGTCACAGCGGCGACCGTCAACGCGGAATTCGAGGTGAAGATGAGGTCCCGTCGAATGACCCGTGGAGCCGACCAGCGCGATGACCTGTCCCTGTCGCACGGTATCGCCCGCCGACACCTTCCGCTTCTGGCAGTGTGCATAAAGCGTGCGTACACCGTTGTCATGCTCAATGATGACAAAGTTGCCGTAGCCGCTATCATAGGCGGAACGAACCACCTTCCCGGCTTTCATGGCATAAATAGAGGAACCCTGCGGCGCCGCCAGATCAATGCCGGTGTGAAACACATAGCGCCCCGTGACGGGGTTGACACGGTAATCAAAGCGGGACGTCACACGGGCGGTGCGGAGCGGTTTGGCAAAGTCTTCGCCGAAATCGAATTTATCCAGCCGCACATTGGCGGGAATGTCCAGTTTACCATCGTAAGTCGCGGACACCCCCGAATCAATCTCTTCGCCATCCAGCAGCAGATCAATGTCGTCGTCCACGGTCAGGCTGACCGGCGCCTCATACTGTGCCGCCGAAACGCTCAGCGGAAAGGAAACACTGTGTGTCATTCCCGTCGAATGAGATACAGCAGGCAATCCCGCGCTCACATGAACCGCCCCCACCAGCGTTCCCACACTCATCAGCAGCGCGGCGGTTTTATGGGGAAAGCGCCGGGGCGCGGGCGATTTTTTACACCTTCCGAATACAATTTTCAAGGCAGAAATCCCTCCGTCAGTTCTACTTCTGTCTGATAGATATGCGGCAGGGCGTTAAAGTATGACTGACGGTCTTCCAAGGGTTCAAATATAGACGCGGCTAATGCTAACATCATAAAATGTATTATTTGATACATTTTTTCGTGCTGTTTTTTTTAGCCGCCTTTGTGAATTTTGGATAAATTTTACAGATTCATTTGCGTTTTCCGCGGTGTAATTTTGACAAATCTGTAAAATTTGACAGATTTTTACAAAAGAAAAAAATAACAGTAGACAAAGAAGTGAGAAAATGATATAATTGAAACGTTGAAGGCTGTGCTTTTTTGGGTATCTCCGGTCTTGCTGCCGCTTGACCGGAGGAGCCCGCAAACGACGCCTTTACTATGTTGTCATTCTTAAAACATCTCGTCGGTGCCGGTCTTTTTGGTGAGAAAACGGCGGGGCGAAGTTTTGTTGCAGGGAGGAAATTTTTCATGCAGAAGCGAATCAGTACGCTGCCATTCAATGGCACTGCGGAGCAGAAGAGCAAACTGATGGCCGTTATCGCTGAACACAGAGATCAGCGCGGCGCGGTCATGCCGGTGCTTCAGGCTGCTCAGGAAATCTACGGCTATCTGCCCATTCAGGTGCAGGAGATGATCGCCGACGGTCTGGGTGTGCCGCTGGAGAAGGTTTACGGTGTGTCTACCTTCTATTCCCAGTTTGCGCTTTCGCCCAAGGGCAAGTACAACATCTCGGTCTGTCTCGGCACCGCTTGCTACGTCAAGGGTTCTGGCGCACTGCTCGACAAGCTGGTGGAGGAACTGGGCATCCAGCCGGAGGAATGTACCAACGACGGACTGTTCTCTCTGACAGCCTGCCGCTGCATCGGCGCGTGCGGTCTGGCACCGGTTCTTACGGTCAACGACGACGTTTACGGTCGTCTGCTGCCCAAGGATATCCCGGATATCATCGCTAAGTACAGACAGTAATTCCCGCTGTGCTTTCCGCTTTTGAAAATAACCTATGGAGGTGCCATCAATCAAATGGAATCTTTGACAATCAAGTCCGCGTCCGATCTTCAGGCTATCAAAGCCCGCGAATATGTCCACGTTGCCATGCGTGAATCGGCGGAAGAAGCCAAAAAGTTTGAAGGTCAGACTTATCGCAAGAACGTGCTGATCTGCGGCGGTACCGGCTGTACCTCGTCCAGCAGTGAAGTGCTGATTGCCACCATGAGAGAAGAACTCGCCAAGAAGGGCGTCAAGGACGTCAACGTGGTCCGCACCGGCTGTTTCGGTCTCTGCGCCCTCGGTCCGATCATGATCGTCTATCCCGAAGGCAGCTTTTATTCCCGCGTCACGGTGGAAAACATCCCCCGCATCGTAGAAGAGCATCTGATCGGCGGCAAAGTCGTCAAGGAACTGCTCTATGACGAGACCGTGGACGGCGACAGAATCAAGAGCCTGAATGAAACCACGTTCTATGCCAAGCAAAAGAGAGTCGCGCTGCGCAACTGCGGAGTGATCAACCCCGAAGATATCAAGGAATACATCGCGGTGGACGGCTACAAGGCACTCAATAAGGTGCTGACCGAGATGTCCCGCGACGACGTCATCAAGTGCGTCACCGATTCCGGTCTGCGCGGCAGAGGCGGCGGCGGATTCCCCACCGGTCTCAAGTGGAAGTTCGCGGCAGCCAATCAGGCGGATCAGAAGTACGTCTGCTGCAACGCCGACGAAGGCGACCCGGGTGCTTTCATGGACCGTTCGGTTCTCGAAGGCGACCCCCATGTGGTCATCGAGGCAATGGCAATTGCCGGCTATGCTATCGGCGCGAGCCAGGGCTATGTCTATGTCCGTGCGGAGTATCCCATCGCAGTCAAGCGTCTTTCCATCGCCATCCAGCAGGCACGTGAATACGGTATGCTGGGCAAGAACATCTTCGGCACCGGCTTCGATTTCGATCTTGACATCCGTCTGGGCGCCGGCGCGTTCGTCTGCGGCGAAGAGACCGCGCTCATGACCTCCATCGAAGGCAACCGCGGTGAGCCGCGTCCCCGTCCTCCGTTCCCGGCGGTCAAGGGTCTGTTTGCCAAGCCCACCATCCTCAACAACGTCGAATCCTACGCCAACATTCCGCGCATCATCCTCAACGGCGCCGAGTGGTTTGCCGCAATGGGCACCGAGAAGGCGAAGGGTACCAAGGTCTTCGCGCTCGGCGGCAAAATCAAGCACACCGGTCTGCTCGAAATCCCGATGGGCACCACCCTCCGCGAAGTCGTCGAGGAAATCGGCGGCGGCATTCCCAACGGCAAGAAGTTCAAGGCAGCGCAGATGGGCGGTCCTTCCGGCGGCTGCGTTCCTGCGGAGCATTTCGACGTTCCGCTCGACTATGACAACCTCATCGCCATCGGCGCGATGGTCGGTTCCGGCGGTCTGATCGTCATGGACGAAGACAACTGTATGGTCGACATCGCCAAGTTCTTCCTCGAATTCACCGTTGACGAATCCTGCGGCAAGTGTACACCCTGCCGTATCGGCACCCGCCGTCTGCTCGAAATCCTCGAGAAGATCACTTCCGGCAATGGCACCATGGAAGACCTCGACAAGCTCGAAGAGCTGTGCTATTACATCAAGAACAACTCCCTCTGCGGTCTGGGTCAGACGGCTCCCAACCCGATTCTCTCCACTCTCCGCTATTTCCGCGACGAATATGTGGCGCACGTTGTGGATAAGAAGTGTCCCGCAGGCGTCTGTAAGGATCTGCTCCAGTACGTCATCGATGCCGACAAGTGCAAGGGCTGTACCGCCTGCGCGAGAAAGTGTCCTGTCGGCGCAATTTCCGGCGCTGTCAAGCAGCCTCATACCATCGACCCGAACAAGTGTATCAAGTGCGGCGCCTGCATGGCGACCTGTAAGTTCGGTGCGATTTCCAAGCAATAAGAAAGGAGTGTTGCCGAAATGGATATGGTCAATTTGAAAATCAACGGAATGGACATCTCCGTTCCGAAGGGTTCTACGATTCTGGAAGCAGCACGCTATGCCGGCATTGAGATTCCCACCCTTTGCTATATGAGAGAAATCAACGAGATCGGCGCCTGCCGCATCTGCGTGGTAGAAGTC
>CAMJHU010000122.1 GCA_946405565.1 uncultured Clostridia bacterium | reverse complement strand
CGGACAGGGCGAATTGCAGCCCATGAACGCCGCGGAAGGCAGCTATGTCCACGCTTCCTACGGAGAATTGCAGCCGCTCATCACGGCACTGACCGGTACGGGCAGCGGTCGTATGGCGGTCATTCAGAGCGCGTGGAACCATCATCCGGCGTATTTTTCGGATTTCCGCGTGCTGCCCTCTGTGGTCAGAGCGCTGGGGGACGGTTCCGCCGAACTCGCGTCGCTGGCGGAAACCATTCTGTCAGCGCAGGGCGAAGGCGTGATTCCGCTGCTCCGGAAAGACTTCGCGCCGGACGGAAAGAAGGAAATGGTGCGCCGCGTGCGGCTGACGGTCAGACTGGCAGGCGGGAAGGAGAACGAATGGTACAAAGCCGCGCTGCCCGGCAGTCAGAAGGCGGTGCGGGAGGTACTCATCGCGGCGCTGGGGAGCTGTCAGGACAACACCGGTCTGCTGCTCGACCTCTGCCGCGGTGAACGCGGCAAAGCCAAACGGGCGGCGCTGCGTTCGCTGGCTTGTATGGATTCGCCCGAAGCGCGGGCATTCTGGGAAGCGGAGATACAGAAACGTCCCTCATCCGCGTGGGAACTGGAGAGCCTTTCGTCCGTGCTGGCGGGGGATATCACGGCGGATTCTCTGCGGGCGCTGACGCGGAACATACTGTCCGCCGATGGCTATATCGGCGATTTGTATGACGATCTGCGCAGCGGCGTGTATGCGGCTTACGGTCAGTATTCGCCGGCGCTGCGGGACTTCTGGCTGGAGATGGTATCTGAAATGCCCGCGCTCAACAAGCCGCCGTATGAAAAGCCCGCCTATCCCGTGCTGACGCCTGCCGAATTGCTGGAAAAATGTATGCTGCTCACCGTCCTGTGGCGTCCCTGCGCCGAAACCTTCGCGCTGGCGCGGGAACTGCATGAGACAGCGGGGAAGGTGCTGCCGGAGCAGCCGTATTGGTTCGCCGGTGCGGCGTTTGCGGCGGACTGGCTGGAACGTCCGGCGCAGGAGACCTATGAGGCATACGCGGTTCGGTTTGACCCCCGGCGCAACGCGGAACAGTCCGAATGGCGGCTGCGCCTGCTGCCGGTGCTGGAACGCGTCGACCATGATGACAACGGGTTCAGGCTTTCCGCGTTTGTGCGGGAACCGCTGACCGGCGAGGATGACTGGAAGCGGCTGCCGGTTCCGAACCCCGACCCGCGCTGGTCGTGCGTACTGACGCAGAAGGAACTGGAGAAGGAGTACCGCGCGTCTTCGACCAGTCCGTATTGGGAAAAACTGGAGCGGCTGGACTGGGACGCCATGATGGGAAAACTGATTGACAAAGATTCTCCCGAGGTGTGTGCCGCCATCGGGGATTATCTGTTCCGGCAGATCTGGGTGCTGGGCAGTCCCTACCGTTACCGCGACTGGCTGAAGGAATGCGGCTGGACCAAATGGGACGGGCTGCTGCCGCACTGTGTGCAGGTGCAGGGCGACGTGGAATGGTATTCCCTCCGGTCGCTGCTGGAAACCTTCCCCATCAGCCGGACGGAAAAGGCGAAGGAACTGCGGGAGATTGATCAATTGGTGAAGAAAAAGAAGATCAAGGTTCGCTACGGCAGATGGCACGAGGAAGAGGTAGAAACACTGCTTGCCCAATGGGAAAACGAGGCATAAATAAAAAAAATGCACTGCGCAAAGACATCAACGTCTCAAGGCAGTGCATTTTTTGTTTTGAAAAATCCGAAGGGAATCTTTATTCCTTCCAGCCGATATACCACACGCAGGATTTGGTGAGCGTGTCCGCCAGTTCACTGACGGTGTGGCTCTGGGTCATGCAGAGGGCGCGTTCGGGGCAGACGGCAAAATGTCCCTTGGCAATCTCCATAGCGGTCTGGCGGTCGGGCTTGCCGCGCGGCACGAAGTACTCCGCCACGCCGTAGCCGATCACAGCGGGTACGGCTCCGCAAAGCTCATTCCAGCGGCGCGATACGGCGACCAGTTCCTTGTTGTCGGGCGCGCCGTTCAGACCGCCGATGGGCAGCCAGACAAACGCTTCCCACGGATTGCCGGTCGGCACCTGTGCCAGCAGTACATCGCAATTGGTTCTGCCCGACGAAATGAACGAGCTGAAGCAGTTGACCGCCACGCCGGGGATACCGCTGTTTTCAAAGTCGTTCATATTCACGCCTTTGTAAGCCATATACTTGGCTTTCTGCTGATACGAATCGGACACAATGCGTTCGCCCGAAGCGTCGTTCATTTCCCAGAGCATCGAACGGCGGGATTGGCGCACCTGATTGATATTCAGCCCCATTCCTCCGACGAGATAGGAAACCAGCCGATCGCTGACCGGAATCAGCAGCGGCGTGGAACCGTGTTCCATACAGTACCGCAGCACCGACAGATATTTCTGATTGACGTCATTGATACCGGAACCTGCGGGAATAAGCCGACAGGGGCAGTCCATATATTCGGCAAGTGTTTCCGACGGAGACCGTCCCATGCGGGAACCTCCATAGGTCATATTGCCGCTGTTTGCATACTGAAACGCATCCACGGTTCATTCCTCCATCTATACGCAATTGTTTTTTTGCTTTTGTCCGAAGCTCATAGCACTATTATAACACATTGTTTCGGGGAATACAAGCTATTTTGTCTGATGATTTTGTGCATGATTTCTGTTTCATGACGGAAATCAGCATTGTTCTGTCAAAGTGCGGAAAGCGGCGGCGCGATCGGGCGCGCCGAATACCGCGTTGCCTGCCACCATGCTATCCGCGCCCGCCTGCGAAGCGCGCTGTACATTACCGGCATTCACGCCGCCGTCGATCATCACCGGAATGGTTCGTCCGCGGCGGGCGCATTCGGCTTTGATGACCGCGATTTTGTCCAGACAGTCGGGCATCATTGCCTGACCGCCGAAGCCCGGTTCCACGGTCATCACCAGAATATGGTCAAGCCTGTCCAGATAGGGGAAAAGCGCGTCGGGCGGGGTGTTGGGCTTGATGGAAAGTCCCGCCTTTTTGCCGCAGGCGTGAATCAGATCGAGACAACGATCCGCGTCGTCGTCACATTCGATATGTACGGTGATGACATCGGAACCCGCTCCGGCGAAGGATTCGATGTAATCCAGCGGATGGGAGATCATGAGATGCACGTCGAAAATCATCTGCGAAAGCGGTCGGAGGGCTTTGACCATCGAATAACCGAAGGTGAGATTCGGCACGAAATGTCCGTCCATAATGTCGATATGCAGCACTTTGGCGCCGATTGTCTCGATTTCCCGGACTTCGTCTCCCAGTTTGGTAAAATCGGCGGAAAGCAGTGAAGGCGCAATGATTGTCATAAATCCCATCCATCCTTTGACTGTCAATTTGTGGGTATGTTTATCATATCACATATCGGAAAAAAATACAATAGCAATCTGTATGAGCCATATCACGGTGAGGTGAAGGGGATAGAAGGCGTAAAAAGCCCATTTGCCCCATCCGGAACAGCGTCCCTTCTCGCCGCGATACATCAGGCAGGGAAGCATTGCCAGCGTGGCAGCCATCTGACGGGCATTCTGAAACCGAAATGTATAGCCTCCCAGCCACACCCGGTGGGCGCACAGGTCGTAGGGGGTCATGCGGCAGTAATCGCTCACACGTCCGCCGATGTATTGCACCAGCCGGAAATCGTAGCCCACAAAGGTGATCAGCGCGAAACAGCCCCACGCGGCGGCGGGATGCTCCCGCAGCAGCCAGAACAGCAGAATCGCGATCACGCCGTAACCGCCGTAATCGGTATGCCACGCGTAGGCGGCGAGATACAGAAGGGCGCAGATGGGCAGTCCCAGCAGCAGGCAGACAGTACGGTTGCCGGCAAGCCGCGGTTGGGGCAGCCGACACAGAAGCCACGGAACCGCTTGCTTTACGGTGAAAATCGTCGTCAGTCCCAGCAGCAGGGTGAAAAACACATTGGGCTGGTCAAGGGCATACCATGGGCTGCCGTGTACGGCGTTGTAAGGCGGTGTGCTGACGAGCGCAAACAATCCCAGACGCGCCATATACCGGGGCAGAGAACGCGTGCGCTCCGCTCCTTCTGCGATCAGGTAACAAAAAATCGGAAAGGCAAGCCGTCCGACGGTGCGGCAGAGGGGATAGAGCGCCGCCTCCTCCGGCAGCAGAAAAGCGCCGATATGGTCGATGAGCATACACGCCATCGCGAATAGTTTCAGCTGCGTGGCAGTCAGCGAGGGACTCCACGGCAGTTCCAGCGAATCATCGTTCATGCGCGGCCATCCTCTCTCCGGTAAACGGTCTGTGTCCCTACGCATTCGTAATAGAGATTGTCCTTCCCCATAAACGCCTCCGGCTCCGTGATATCGGTCAGACCCGTGAGCGGCAGGTTGTAAGCCAGCACGGCTTTGGCGTAGGCGGCTTCGGGCGACATATCGTAAAACGGCAGAATGCCAGCCGCCAGTAAATCCCGGCTGGTGGCGTACAGCTCGTTCTCGGCACGCCTGAAGGATCCCAGCCAAAGGGAAGTACCGCATTTCCGGCAGCGCCGGGCAAATGACAGCAGCGAGGTCGCATCCCCTTCGGTGCAGGCGGTGGCGGAGTGATAGCCGTACTGCACCACGGCGGCAAAGCCATCGGGGTGGATAGCGGTATAGTCCATGCCGGGATAGGCACGCAGCAGCATCACCTTCCGGTCGAGGGTAAACGCGCCGCGCACCAGCGGCGCATAGGGAAAATCGAGCTGTCGGGCGGTAGGATTCCACGGAGCGGTATTCTCTGTGAACTGCCCGTCCGCCATAATGCCGAGGGGTTGACCGCCGTAGGCGGAAAATTCGTCGCGACAGTTGTCCGCGCTGACCAGACGGGTGGCAAGGTAGATGACCTGCGCACCGTCATCATAACGGCGGTAGGAGACAAATACGCCCTTTCTCCCGCCGTGACGGATAAAGTCCATGGCGGCGCGAAGGTTGGAGACGGCGTTGCTCAACGGGTCGTCGGCGGGACGGTCGGCGGCGATGAGTGCCACGGGAACCGGCAGGTGCCGCAGCAGCATTCCCATCGCGGCGGCGGTGTAGGCGAGGGTATCGGAGCCGTGGGTGATGATCACACCGTCATAGGGAGTGAGATCGGCTTGCGAAAGAGCCTGATAGAGGGCAGCCCAGTGGGACGGGGTGAGATTTTCACTCAGCAGGCGCAGGGGCTCGGTGACGTCGAACGCGCTGTCGCCATAGGCGGGACACTGACGGTTCAATTCCCGCAGCAGCAGGTAGGGTGAATCGTCGGTCAGCCCGCGCACATGATCGGCGCAGACGCTGCCGATGGTTCCGCCCGTCAGCACCAGAAGAATTCGGTTTTTCATAGCGTTTGTACGCTCCTTTGCAGCGGGCATCAGCCCCCGAAGAACAGATGCTCGATGAGTATCTTGCCGCCCAGCGCGATCAGAATCACGCCGCCCAGTATTTCCGAACCGCTCTTATACCGCGTTCCGAATACGTTTCCGATGCGGAGACCGCCCGCGGATATGCCGAAGGTGGTCACGCCGATCAGCAGGACGGCGGGGATAATATGTACCTGCAAAAAGGCAAATGTCACGCCGATTGCCAGCGCGTCGATGCTGGTAGCCACTGCCAGCGGCAGCATGGCTTTGAAGGAGAAGGAGCCGTCCACCGATTCCTCTTCGTCGCCCACCGCCTCGCGGATCATGTTGCCGCCGATCAGCGCCAGCAGGACAAAGGCAATCCAATGATCGATGCTTGTGATCATCGACTCAAACTGTTTGCCCATCGCATATCCGATCAGCGGCATGAGCGCCTGAAATCCGCCGAAATACAGACCGACATTCATATAATGCCGCGTCCGCAGTTCATGCACCGAAAGCCCCTTGCAGATCGACACGGCAAAGGCGTCCATAGAAAGTCCGATGGCAATGACAACCAGATCAAACACACTCATTTTTTTGACAATCCTTTCATATATGTACGTCCCTTTACTGTATCACATTTTTCCGTCCTTGTCAATCGACAGCGGATTTTTTTACAGGGCAACCGCTATCATTTACAGTCATTACCCGCGCGGCGAAGCACGCGCAAATCAAGAAGCAGTGGGACATCCGTGACAAGACCCATCGCGGCAGGTACGCGGGCGGCGTAAGCCGTATACGCCCCGGACGCGAGCATTCAGGCAAAAGCCCCGACGCGAGCAAAGCACTTCTTTTTATCCGAACGCGAAAGAACGTCCCAGCCGCCGCCTTTATTCAGCCGCGCCCCTGCGCCGGGGTCGGATCATCGCTATCCCGGTAAACGAGCGATATCTGAAAAAAATAAACGCCCGCCGAAGAAATTCTCCCCGGCGGGCGTTATTATTACGGATGCATCAGACCCTCCGTCCGGCTTCTACCGGCGGTAACGGGGGAAGCTGGTGCCGGACTGAACGGAACTGCGGGAACCGGACGCGGACGAATCCTTGACCGGATTGGGTTTGGCAGGT
>CAMJHU010000121.1 GCA_946405565.1 uncultured Clostridia bacterium | reverse complement strand
CGTCGTCATGCTTAGGCGAAATGACCACTGTCTGGGCGGCTTCTTCGGGCGTGACTTCCATCATGGTTTCGGTGCCGTCGGGCATCTTGACCAGCGCCATGGTCTTGACTGCCGCGAGCTTTTCCGCTTCACGCTTCTTGCGGCGACCCAGCGCGAGGCGTCCGGCTGTCATGAGGACAATGCCCGCCACTGCCAGCACCAGTCCCGCGATCAGCAGCACAAACATGAGATTGATGCGGCGCAGATGATAAGTAATGGTAAAGGTATGGGAAGAGATGGGATGTTCAAAGGTATCGGTGCGGTAAGCGCCCATGAGGATGTCGCTCTTGCCGCCGTCGGAAGCGGTCCAGTCCACGTCGTAGGCCTGTCCCGGTCCCTTGAAGCTGTACATAATCTCGCCGGCGTACTGGGAAGGCTTGAGTTCCTCCGTCAGATCGACCTGTACGGATACATTCCGCTTGTTGTAGAAGGTGAATTGATCCTGCCCGTCCACCGAAACGGCATTCCCCGCGCCGAAATAGTTGGCGAGCATGGCATTGACTTTTTCCTCCGAGGTCTTGGGCGTGGAGATGGTCACGGCGTACTGCGTACCCGATTCGTTGAACGGCGCGACGTTCACGGTGAATTCACTGCCTTCAAGACGGCGCTTGAAGTAGGCGGCGGCGAACTGTGCGCCGTAATCCTCGGTATCAATGGGGGAGGCGAGGATAATGGACTGGCTGACCTTGTCGTCACTGCCGATTTCGGTCACGACATCCACTTCACTCAGCTTATAGACAGTGGAGGAATACAGTTTGATATCGGCGTTGGACGCTTTCTGATAGATCAGCTTGACGGTTTTGTTCTCATCAAACCGTCCCTCGCCGTTGATGCGCTTGCTGCCGGCATACAGTGTGGACTTCTCTCCGTCAAATTCACTGGCGTCCATATTTTTGTAGGTGATATTGGCGTTGCAGGTGCCGTTGTTTTCGCAGGGAAATTTGGAGAAATCCAGCTTTTCGGTCAGCACACCGGTTTCGGAAAACGCGGTATACAGTGTCTCGTCCTTGACATAGCTGAAGGAGCTGCTGCCGCCGAAGAGTTTTTTGGTGCAGGCGTCGATGTCGTCGGCGGTGCCGCTGAATGATACGCGGTAACGGGAGGTGCTTCCGTCGTCGGAGAGCCACTGTCCCGCGGCGCCGCTGGCGGTGGCATTCTGCATGAAGTTCTGAATATTTTCTTTGCCCAGTGTTTCCACAGTCTTTTTGGGCATATTCAGCACGACCTCGCGCTTGTAATCGTCATCGCCGTATCGGATGGTTTCGATGTCGAGACTGCTCAGGCGGTACTGGGCGATGGTATCGATTTTGATGCGGGACGACATGAGATTGTCGTTGTCATAGGATACGTCGTTCAAAGTGATTGTGACCGAATCGGTCATACTCGACACATTCTGCGAGAGATTCAGGTCTTTCTTGAGCGCCGGTTTGACCCATGCCAGCAAATCCTTGGATTCAAAGTCCTCGGTCAGCGAGAAGCCGCTCTTGAAAAGCTCCTCCTCCGGGCTCTGATAGGTATACTGCACCGACGGTGTGCGTCCGATGAGCGCCGCCACCTTGGTTTTGTAATCCTCGATATCGTTGAAGGGCAGCGAAAAGGTATAGACCACCTTTGTCTGCTTGCTGTCGCTGTACTCATAGGAAAACTGCAGTTGTTCGGGGCAGTTGTTCTGAAGCGATTCGGTGATATCCTTTACCTTTTTGGAAGAGAAGATCAGGGAGGTGTCGGAAATTTCCTCACACACCATGATGCGTTCTCCCGCGAAATCGCTGTTCATTTTGAGATTGGTCTTCATGCCGCAGCCGGTCAGCACCAACAGCATGACGCAGCCAAACAGCGTCATCAGAAACAGACGGCGCACCGTGAGCCGATCAGGGGCAGTCCGGGTTTGCATTTTCTGCTCTTTTTTCACAAAAATCTCTCCCTCTTGACCGATCGCCTGTGGCGGTCGGAATATAGGGCGTCGCCAGAGAACGCCCTGCTTCACCGTGTTGCCTGTGGTTACCCGACAGACGTATACAGCATTATTATATAATAAAATCTCCGCAACGTCAATCGGATATTGTGGAATTTATAAAAAAAACCGGAACCGTTCAAGGCGCACTCTGTAAGGAAGTTGCTTTGAGGCGGTAATTACCTGCTCAAAAGAATACGAAACCGGCGTGACATCAATGGTCACGCCGGTTTTGTCTGCTGGATTTTGTGGGGGGCAAAATCCGATTATGAATTATGCAAAATGTAATTGCCCCATCCCTAACAATGACTTAAAAGCATCATACATGGATACAGTGATATAAGAGGAAAGTTCTAATCTCTGTTCCGTTTCGCTCAATTCATCTATTGTTAGAGAATTTACAATTTTATCAAAATCAATGCGTTCAAGCACTTTCTTTGTATATGGTCTTTTTGCGTCTAAAAAAGCGATACTTGTAAGAAAGCCCTGCACCTTATTGGAATTAAGCAAAAGCATGGCGACATACGCCATATCATAATGATCAAAACAAATGAAATAGCTTGTGTCGTCTGTCATTACCGGTTTTTCATCGTCTGAAAACAGGACAGAGAATAAAGGCCGCTTATAAAATCCGCTTACCCCTACTTTATATTTTGAATATGAATAATCGCCTACTCCGAACATTGAAAAGGGCGGAGCACCGCGATATATGGAACTTTTCCTAGCTTCAAATAGCGCAAGATTATCATTAAGATATTGCCATGTTTTTGGAACATCCTGCTCAAGATGACCTGTTTCTTCACGCGCTTTCTTTTGCGTAACAATGACATATTTGGAAAAGCTGTGAATGACAGGAGCCTTGAACATACTGCTTTTTATTAAAGGAAAAACAATGTCATCTTCAATGTGAACGGTTTCTTTTTGACCGTTTTGAAGTGACCCATTGCGCAGGGTTAATTCCATGACTTTGGAGCAATCATGTTTTACGCCCTGTCGCCATTCAAAACAGCATTGACCGTCAAAGTTTTCGGTTCCGCTATCCAAATTACTATAAAACTGTCCGCAAGAAAAACCAAATTGCGATTTTATAATGTCTGGATTTTCAAAATCAAACACATTGCAATAATATGACGAAGCTGTTTTTTCTGAAAGCTGGATAATTAGCACGCAAGCACTTGCATTTATTCCAAATACTTTCGCAGCATCAAACTCTAAAATATCACACGACGAGAAATTTATATCATTCCGCTTCAGTTCTTTGAATACATTTCTTGCAACGGACGTTTTACAAAGCATGGAGATAACAGTATTCGTATCTCTGTATTCATTGATTAGCTGTAATATAATATATTCACAAATATCAAAATTGCTTACGCCCGTTATAGCATCAATCCCTTTTAAGCCCTTAAAGTTGGCTTTTATAGGCAAGTTATCAGAACCGAGAGCCGAGAGCGTACTGTTAGTAACCCACGGAGGATTGCCAATAACAAGTATTTGCCGTTTGTCCTGTATTAAAGCTTTTAATGAAAACGCAAAGAAATCTGAATTGATTATCTTTACCCTGCTATCATTTATCTTTTTTCGGCAAATGTCGCAGTATTCCGGGTTTATTTCAATTCCGTAATATTCAGCCGCTTCAAATAACAAGCTGCTTTCAAGAAAACTACCAACCCCGCAAGTTGGTTCAACGATTGCAGACGGTTTAATATGGCGGTATTTTTTGAGATAAATACAAACCTTTTCTGCAAAATCAACGGGTGTCTGATAATCGCCGTATTCGCGCTTACCACTCATAATTCACAACCCCGTCAACACGATTATCGAGGGCGATAACCCTTGCATATTGCAACCGCCATTGCAACGCATTGCTGATGGTTAAATAGCCCTGTTCCGGGGGATAATCAAGAATTTCTTCTGCAAGGTCATTATAAACAATTTCGTCGCCGGGAACATTTTTATCTTGCAAGAAACCAATTATATCTTCTTTGTTTGCTCCATCATGTACCATTTCACGCAAACGCCGCGTAATGGTAAAATCAGCGGTTCTTTCCTTGTCAATAAATGTGCAATGCGTAAAATGAAGTGTGCAAGAATTGTTTGTGTCCTGCTTATCATAAACAAAGACTAACAAGTTATACCCTAACCCGAAAATCTTCTGTCGTGCATTCTTAAACGGGCAACTTGACTGAGGCTGTGTAATTGAAGTAACTTTAATATCAGTCTGAATATCAGCACCAGGCAAGTCAATCCCTTTTGCGCTGCTACCGACTTCAACCCTATACTGTGATTGAAGAAAATGCTGGAATTTGTGTTCAACATACGTTCCGACCGCTTTCCCATCGGTTACGCCTGTCAATTCAACGTGATTGACTCTGCTTTCAATTTCGCAAAAGCGTCTTGCAGATTCTATGAGTTCGTCTATCGTCAATACCGGTTTCATGGTAAATATCTCCATTTCCTGCCCGCAGTGACTTCCTGCAGGCACAATCATACAGATAACAGTATAGTACAAATCGCCTGCAATCTCAATAGACAATTTTTGAACATTCTGCAATTTCATTTAGTATCTGCTTGTAGATTTAAGCGACAAATAAGCGAGAAACGGGCATAATAAAACGGCGGAAATCCTTATTTTACAAGGGTTTCCGCCGTTTTGAATATACTCTTACTCGGAGGTCGCAAACCCGGGAAGGAGACACTTCCTTATGGATGAAGTACCTTCTTCGGCGCGGCATTTTTTTTGCGCACCGAACGGTTCCGGGAGTATTTATGAAATGATAACGTATGATTTTGTTATTCTTCGGACGGGGAAACGATTTCATCCTCATTATCGTATGCCGCATCGTCGTTATATGCCTCGTCGGAATCCGAAACCGTTGTCTCTTCCTTGTTCCACGGCAGCCACGATGTGTCAATCACCGAAGCGTCGAGATAGTGGGGGGTAGTGCTTTCCACATGCAGCACGAGATCGTTGAGCTGCTGGGTTTCGGATGCCTTGGTATAGTCCAGATAGAAGCTCAGATCCTCGGTTCGATAGCAATAGAGATTGGGCGTGTCATAATCCGGGGCGGAGTAATTGATGATAGTATAAGCCGCCATAAAGCCGTTGTCGCTGTTCTGCACGCCGGGGATCAATCCCGAAATCGCGTTGCCCGCCAGAAGCGCGAAGTATCCGGTGGGATTGGTGGTGTCGTTGATGTCGGGGCTGAACCCGATATCCAGCGAAACCATCTTGCCGAAACGCACTTTTGATGTGAGATTCACCATACCGTCGAATTTTGTAACCGTGCGTCCGTTCTTGAGCGCGGTAATATCTTCTTTGCTGAGGGTGGTTTCCTTGTCGCTGTAAGAAACCGTGCCGATGCCGAGCATATCGCCATAGGAGAAATCGTTGGTGCGGCAGGCATTGAAGCGGTCGGTATAAGACACAAGCGCCACATTCATACTGCGCTGGAACCGCGTGGCAAAGAGGAATGCGCCCGTAAGCACCAGCACCGTACCCAGGCAGGTCAGCAGCATGGTGAGCAACGCGGACTTGCCCGACACAATGATTTTTGGGCGAACCTCATCCTCTTCATAATCCAGATAGTCGTCTTCGTCGATGCCCTCGTCCTCTTCGTCGTCGTCCTCTTCGTCGTCGTCCTCTTCGTCGTCGTCCTCTTCGTCGTCGGCATCTTCGTCGTCGGCATCTTCCATTGCCTCGTCGAAATCTTCTTCGTCTTCTTCCTGATCGTCCGCCTCGTCATCAAAGCTTTCAAGCTCATCGTCGTCGTCAAGAATCATATAATTGTCATCCGTTGTGATTTCGTCCTTGATTTCCCCGGCTTCCCCGGCTTCCTCGATTTCTTCGGCTTCCTCGGCTTCCTCGGCTTCCTCGGCTTCTTCGGCTTCCTCGGTTTCTTCGGCTTCCTCGGTTTGCTCGGTTTCCTCGGTTTCTTCGGTTTCTTCGGCTTCCTCGACTTCTTCGGTTTCCCCGGTTTCTTCGGTTTCCCCGGTTTCTTCGGCTTCCTCGGCTTCTTCGGTTTCCTCGGTCTCTTCGACTTCTTCAGTCTCTTCGACTTCTTCGGTCTCTTCGACTTCGTCGGGTTCCTCGGCTTCCTCGGCTTCCTCGGTTTCTTCGGTCTCTTCGATCTCTTCGACTTCGTCGGGTTCCTCGGCTTCCTCGGCTTCCTCGGTTTCTTCGGCTTCCTCGGTTTCTTCAGTCTCTTCGGTCTCTTCGGTCTCTTCGACTTCTTCGGTGTCTTCGACTTCTTCGGTCTCTTCGACTGCCTCAGATTCCTCTTCCTCGGTTACTTCTTGTTCGATTTCTTCGACGTTCTTGGCTTCCTCGGTTTCCTCCACGGCTTCCAGAACCTCTTCTTTCTCTATGGTATCGGTATTATTCTGCTTGTCCGCCATGACAAACATCGCTCCTTTCGGTACTCTTGAATTTATACTCTGTATATTCTTGCACATTCTTCGCAAAAAGGCAAGTGTTTTTTTTCTGA
>CAMJHU010000120.1 GCA_946405565.1 uncultured Clostridia bacterium | reverse complement strand
GACCCACTACCGTCGCGGGAAGCTGTTCACCGTTCAGGGTCAGAACCAGCTGGGCGGACTGCTGGATGCCTACGCGGAACAGCACCTGATAGATGCCCGGCGTTGTCAGCCGGAAGGAACTGTCATCCAAACGAACAATCGTACTGCCGTTGACGGGACCGGTTCGCGGGAAGGCAATCGGGGAGCCGGGTTCAATCGGGTCGTCATTGTCAGGGGGCATAATGGCATAAAAATCGGCGAAGTCCGAAATACTGCCGGCGGGACCCTGCGGCTCTTCGGGACCGGTTTCACCGATGGAACCCTGCGGACCGGCAGAACCGGTCAGACCTAGGAGACCCGGGAGGTCCGGGGCGGCAGCAATTCCGGTTGTGCTCCTCACACCCGCAGCGTTCTCTGTCGTCTGCGGGGCGATAGTTTCTGATGCTCATTGCTTTTTTCACTCCTACTTTTTATTTCGGCAGTCCTGTCGGTATCCGGCGAGACACCGGAGGATTGCCGATGTAAGCGGCGTGAAAAGGTTTATGTATTCCATATTATGCGGTGAGCAACGGTTTGGTCAACGATAAAAAAATCCGTCTGAAAAGATTGGGCTGTATGTGGAATTGTTATGCCGGGAACGGTTGCATTCGATGTGGGTTTGTGCTACAATAAACGTCAGTTAATTTTGATGAGGGTGGATGGGGCTTTGGATAAATATCAGACGCTGGCGCATTATTTCGGGTACAAGTCCTTCCGGAGCGGACAGGAGGAACTCATTGACCGTATTTTAGCGGGGAGTGATGTGCTGGGCATTATGCCGACAGGCGCGGGGAAATCCATTTGTTATCAGATACCGGCTCTGATGATGGACGGCATTACACTGGTCATTTCACCGCTGATTTCACTCATGAAGGATCAGGTGGGGGCGCTGGTGCAGTCGGGCGTGAGCGCGGCTTTTATCAACAGCACGCTGACGCCCCGGCAGTCCGAACTGGCGCTGTATCGGGCAGGCAACGGCATTTACAAGATCATTTATGTCGCGCCGGAACGTCTCACGGCGCCTTCCTTTCTGGATTTTGCGAGGTATGCCAATATTCGTATGGTAGTGGTGGATGAGGCGCATTGTGTGTCCCAGTGGGGACAGAATTTTCGTCCGAGCTATTTACAGATTGCTTCCTTTGTGTCGTCGCTTTCAAAGCGCCCCGTCGTGGCGGCGTTTACCGCCACCGCGACTGACAAGGTGAAAAGGGACATTGTCAATCTGCTCGGGCTGAAATCTCCCGATGTGACAGCGACCGGATTTGACCGACCCAATCTTTATTTTGAGGTAATCAAGCCTAAAGATAAATTTACCGCGCTGACTGGGTATCTGTCCGCCAATCGGGGAAAGAGCGGCATTATTTACTGCGCGACCCGCAAGCTGGTGGAGGAGGTATCCGACCGTCTGACGGAGGAAGGCTGGAACGTCGGCAAGTATCACGCGGGAATGTCTGACGGGGAACGGAATGCCGTACAGGATCGGTTTATCCGCGACGAATGTCCCATTATCGTGGCAACTAACGCCTTCGGCATGGGAATTGACAAGTCCAATGTGGCGTTTGTGGTGCATTACAATATGCCCAAGAATATGGAAAGCTATTATCAGGAGGCGGGACGTGCCGGACGCGACGGAGAACCCGCCGAATGTATTCTGCTTTACAGCGGGCAGGATGTGAGAATCAATACGTTCCTGATTGAAAAATCGTTTGAAGACAACGATTCCTTCGATGAGGAAACCGCTGAAACACTCAAAGCCAATGAGCTCGTGCTGCTGCGCCAGATGACCTTTTATGCCACCGGCAAATTCTGTTATCGCAAGGCGATGCTGCGGTATTTCGGAGAACATCCCGATTTTGACAATTGCGGCAACTGTTCCAACTGCACCCAGTCGCACGTTGATCTGGAAGCACGCGATATTACCGTGGAGGCGCAGAAAATTCTCTCCTGCATTTACCGCATGAGGGAATCCCAGACCAAATGGGTGATTATTGATATCCTGCGCGGCACGGACAACAATCGCGTAGCGATGTGCGGCGGCAATCAGCAGTCCACCTTCGGCATCATGAAGGAAAACACCTCTCGCGAAATCGAGGCGATGATTGACGCGATGATCGGCGAAAAGTATATCCGCGAAGCGCCTGACGGGATTCTGAGCTGGGGAACCGCCGCGCGCGGTGTAATCGCGAGCGGTACACGGGTGGTGATGCGGCAAAAGTCTTCCGGCGATGGGCGTAAAACCGGAACCGACGAAAAGAAGATCGGCGAAAATGCCAATCCCGAATTACTTAACCGGTTGAAAGCGCTTCGCAAGAAGGTGGCGGAACTGAACGGCGTGCCGGCGTTTGTGATCTTCTCGGATGCCACGCTGCGCGATATGGCGGAAAAAATGCCGTCCAATGCGGCGCATTTCCAGAAGGTGTACGGCGTGGGACGGGTCAAAACCGAGAAATTCGGGCGGGTTTTTATAGAGGAAATCGAGGCGTTTCTGCGGGAAAGCGGTACGGAATTACCGGTGCCGTCCGAGACGGTTTCCAAGTCGAAGCGCTCCCAACGGGTGCGGAGCGAACCGGCTCCTGAAAAACCCCGCGTGCATCTCGAAAAGGATCCGGAGGGGCGGTATATTCTCCCGCCGGAAGCGGACGGGGATTTGTTTGCGGCACTCCGGACGCTGCGGGCGGATATGTCTTCCGATTTCGGCATTACCGCCAATTCGCTCGCGAGTACCGACGCGCTGGCACAGATCAGTATGGATTTGCCCGTGACATTGCGGGATCTGGAAAAAATGGGCATTCTGCCGCCGCGTACCGTGGCGTTTTGCGGCGGAGAAATCGTGCGGGCGGTCAGGAAGAATCTTTGTGACAAGGGCAATGCGCCCGCCGTGGAGAGTGATTGTCCCATCTGTCCCGACGAGGCGTTGTGGGAGATATTGCAAAAACTCCGGAAGGAGATTTCCCAGAAGATTTATACGCCGCAAAACCGGATTTTCAGCAACGCGGCGCTGCGGGGCATGAGTGAGATCAAGCCGATCAGTCGTTCACAGCTCGTAGATCGGCTGCATCTGAGCGACGTCAAATGCCTTCTTTTCGGCAGACAGTTTGTGGGGGCGGTGAGAGAATATGTCAGTGAGACGGAATCGCCTGACGGCTTTGAGGGAATGCCCGAAATGGATTGGGACCTCTTTGTGGCGCTGGCGGAACTGCGGCATACCTTGGCGCTTAAAGAGGACAAGTTTGAACTGTCGGTGATGTCCGACCAGACACTGTATGATATCTGCGTCAGACTGCCGCGCAACGAAGAGGATTTTCAGAGCGTCTATGGCATCGGTCCCCAGAAAGTCCGATGGTACGCCGGAGACGTGATCGGCTGCGTCGAGCGGTATTTACGGAGCAAAGGAGAATAGCGATTGAACGGGCAGGATGAGATGTTTATGCGGGCCGCGATGGAGCAGGCGCAATTGGCGGCAGCGGAAGGAGAAGTTCCGGTCGGCGCGGTGGTGGTGAAAGACGGAGCCATTGTCGCGGTGGGACGCAACCGTCGGGAAACCGGCAGAAACGCGCTGGCACACGCCGAATTGGAGGCGATTGACGGCGCGTGTCGTGCGTTAGGGGGCTGGCGGCTGTGGCAGTGCGATTTGTATGTGACGCTGGAGCCTTGCCCGATGTGTGCGGGCGCTATCATCAACGCGCGCATCCGGCGGGTGATCTACGGCGCGTCGGACCGCAAGGCGGGTTCCTGCGGTTCGGTGGTGAATCTCTTTGAGCTGCCCTACAATCACCGTCCGGAACTGGTCGGCGGCTGTCTGGGAGAGGAATGCGGCGCGCTGCTCACGGGATTCTTCCGTACACTCCGGGAAAAAAGAAAAGCGTAACGTAAAAAACACCGGATACGTTCCTGTTGCGCGGGACGTATCCGGTGAATTTTTGCATGATAAGATTTTTTTCGCAAACGGATTACTGCACGGCTTTTTCGATAGCGTCCGCGGCGGCTTCCATATAGTCGCCCTCGAACAGCTCGATCAGACCGTTGTCGCAGTTGTTGGCGAGTACCGGATCAATCGGCAGCTTGGTCAGCACATCCACGCCGAATTCCGACGCGACGGCTTCGATTTTGCTTTCGCCGAACACGCTGATCTTCCGTCCGCAGTCGGGACAGGTCACATAGCTCATGTTCTCCACCACGCCAAGAATCGGAATGTCCATCAGCTTTGCCATGTTGACGGCTTTGGCGACAATCATGGAAACCAGCTCCTGCGGCGAGGTGACGATCACAATGCCGTCGAGCGGCAGGGACTGGAAGACGGTCAGCGGTACGTCACCCGTTCCGGGCGGCATATCCACAAACATATAATCCACGTCTTTCCAGACCACATCGGTCCAGAACTGCTTGACCGTACCCGCGATGACCGGTCCGCGCCATACCACCGGGTCGGTTTCGTTTTCCAGCAGCAGATTGACCGACATCATCTGAATGCCCGTTTTGGTCATGACGGGCAGAATATAATTCTCCATGCCCTTGGCTTTTTCCTTGACGCCGAACGCTTTGGGAATGGACGGTCCCGTCACGTCCGCGTCCAGAATGGCGGTCTGAAAGCCCCGGCGCCGGAACGTAACCGCCAGCAGCGACGTCACCAGCGATTTGCCGACGCCGCCTTTGCCGCTCACCACGCCGATGACCTTTTTGACGCTGCTCAGGTCGTTGAGTTTTTCGAGAAAATCCTCTTTGGTCATCTGACGGCTGTCGCAGTCCGCCGTGCAGGTGCTGCAATCATGTGTACATTCACTCATCGTGAGAGTGCCTCCTTTAGCGTAATTGTTATCATTATAACCAATCCCGATGGAAATAGCAATGGGAAATTTATTTTTTCGGGGAATCTTTTTTGGGGTTTCTTTTCTGAGGTTGCCCTTCCCGGTTGGATATCCGGGCTGGTCTTGCTTGTGATGGGTTCCTTTTCTGTATTCGCCCTTTCCCGTCTTATGTTTTGGCGCTTCTCGCTCGGCAGCACGTTGTGCTGCCTTATGGTGCGCTGCCCCATTCCCCGCAAGGGCGCTGCCCTTGACCTGCGAGGAGGGCGCGCCCCCCTCGACTCCCACGCTTCGCTAATTGGCGCTTCGCGCTTTGGTTTTTGAAATTTGGCTTGATTTTTATGCCGTATCATGCTATAATCATGCGTGATTCATACGGCTTGATTTCCTATGGGGAATGTGAGCTTCAATATAACATAAGGAGTATGATTCACATGAGTGAATTCAAAATCGGCACCAAATGTGTGCAGTCGGGGTATTCCCCCAAGAACGGCGAACCGCGGGTACTTCCCATTGCCCAGAGTACGACCTATAAGTACGATTCTTCGGTGCAGATGGCAAAGCTGTTTGATCTGGAAGAGGACGGATTTTTCTATACCCGTCTCGCCAACCCCACCGTGGACGCGGTGGAAAAGAAAATCGCCGATCTCGAAGGCGGCGTGGCGGCGATTCTGACCAGTTCGGGACAGGCGGCGTCGATGTTTTCGGTTCTGAATATCTGCAAATCCGGCGATCACATGATCAGCTCCTCCGCGATTTATGGCGGCACCTACAACCTCTTCAACAAGACCCTGCGCGATATGGGCGTGGATGTGGATTTTGTCGAACCCGACACACCGGCGGAGGAAATCGCGAAGCTGTTTAAGGACAACACGAAATGCGTCTTTACCGAGATGCTTTCCAATCCGTCCCTGACCGTTCTTGATCTAGACAAATGGATAGAAGCTGCGCATTCTCACGGTGTGCCGCTGATTGTGGACAATACTTTCCCGACTCCGTTCAACTGCCGTCCGTTTGAATTCGGCGCGGACATCGTGGTGCATTCCACCAGCAAGTATCTGGACGGTCACGCGACGGCACTCGGCGGCGTGGTGGTGGATAGCGGCAGGTTTGATTGGCGCAACGGCAAGTTCCCGATGTTCA
Source organism: uncultured Clostridia bacterium (assembly GCA_946405565.1). Taxonomy (GTDB): domain Bacteria; phylum Bacillota; class Clostridia; order Oscillospirales; family Acutalibacteraceae; genus RUG762. The sequence continues at coordinate 536 of CAMJHU010000120.1, read as the reverse complement.
CCGAGCCGGACGAGACGTATCACGGCATTGTCTATGCCGATCACTTCGGCGCGGCGGCATACGCGGCAAAGATTCGCGCGCATATGATGCGCGACATGGGCGCGATGATGGCGCCCCAGAACGCCTTCCTGCTCAATCTCGGTCTGGAAACGCTCCACCTGAGAATGCCCCGTCACTGTGAGAACGCGCAGGCTGTCGCGGAGTTCCTCGCCAAAGACGAGCGTGTGGCGTGGGTCAATTACCCCGGTCTGGAAGGCAATCAGTATTACGAACTGGCGAAGAAGTATATGCCTCATGGCACCTGCGGTGTGGTGTCCTTCGGCGTAAAGGGCGGTCGTGAAGCGGCAACGAAATTTATGGATTCGCTCAGACTGGCGGCGATTGTTACCCATGTGGCGGACGCGAGAACCTGCGTGCTGCATCCCGCGAGTACGACTCACCGTCAGCTCAATGACAAGGAACTGGAAGAGTGCGGCGTATCGCCCGACCTCATCCGCTTCTCCGTGGGCATTGAGGACAAGGACGACATTATCGCC
>CAMJHU010000119.1 GCA_946405565.1 uncultured Clostridia bacterium | reverse complement strand
CTACCTCCACCTTGGCAAGGTGGCGCTCTACCAGATGAGCTAATTCCGCATCGGCAAGTCCCTTACGCGATTGCCTAGATATTATAACAGCGCACAAGGGATTTGTCAAGTGTTTTTTTACCAATCTATCGTGAAATTTTTATCCACATAACTTCTGCAATCCGTTTCGTAAACGAAATCCTGATACCACGGACTGACGCCCATGAAGTCTCCGACATACAGCACCTCGCCGCCGCGTATGACCCATTCCAGCCCGTGCGCCTTTTCCCACGCGCAGTCCAACTCCACGCCGAACCCGATGACGCTTTCATCCGGCGGCTTTCTGACAATCAGACAGCGCGGCTTGATAAAGTCGCCCAGTCGTTCCGGTGTCACGTCAAACGGGAAATCCGGGTCATCCGACGGACAGAACTGCTTCATATCCTGATAGTACCGCAGCGAACACACTGCCAATTGCTCCGCCACGTCGTCAGGCAACGCTTCAAAATACGCCGCGCAGCGTTCCGCGTAAGGCAGCAGCGCTTCATCGCCCCGCAGCATTACATCCATGTCGCAGCCGAACCGCTCCGTATGCATCCGCGCCACGGTCAGTCCTCCGAACGGTTCCTGCTTCACATCATAGAATTTCATATGCCGTTCCCTCCGCGGCGGTTGGCACGCCGGATCAGCCAGCGGGTCAGTTTCATCGGATACAGTCCGTGACACACGCCGCTCAGCCGACGTACCGGCATATTGAGAATACCGTCCAGCCGTTCCGCGTAGACCGGGTCACGGCGGTCGGTTGTACCGATACGGCGCTCCGCGATGCGTCGGATCCGCCTGACCGCAAAACGGAACACACCAATCCCGCACAATTCGTTCAGCGTGCTGTCATCGGAATACACAGCCGTCCGATAAACAGCCATACTGCCGTCTTCGTCATAAAGCCGCTGAAAATCCTGCTCCCCCGGACGTCCCGCGGGGCGCACATACCAGTTCGGGCAGTCCCCCGACACCGCCGGACGTCCGCTCATGGATATCCACACCTCGGTGCGGATGTCCGCCGAAGAAGCACCGGCACACACCCGATAGCGTCCCGCCACGGTGTCAAACCGGTCTTCCTCCGGAAAATACCGTTCAAACGACGCGTCGGGCAGCCACATCGTCACCGTGGTCTTCTCGCCCTTGACCAGATAAATCCGCTCGAACTGTTTCAGTTCCCGCACGGGGCGGAACTTATCGCCTTTGGGCGCTTCCACATAAAGCTGAACCACTTCCGCGCCGTCCCGCTTTCCCACGTTTCTGACGTCCAGTGTAATCCGCCAGCCGTCGTTCGCCCGTGACGCACGCATATGGGAATATTCAAACTTCGTATAACTCAGACCGTAGCCGAACGGAAACACCGCAAACAGATTGGCTTTATTGAAATAACGATACCCTACATAGATACTCTCGCGGTGCTCCGACACCCGCTCATCCCGTCCGAAGGTGTCACCGCACGCCAGATCGCCCTCGTTGAGCGAGTAACTCACCGACAGCCGTCCCGCCGGATTGCTCAGTCCGAACAGCAGCCGGAACAGCGCGGCGGAAATCTCTCCCCCGCCCAGCGGCAGATACAGCACCGACTTGACCTTGCCGATCCAGTTCATCTTGGGCAGCGCACTCCCGCCTACCACCACAACCGTGTTGGCATTGGCACGCGCCACGGCTTGAATCAGTCTGGTCTGCGCCTTGGGAAGCTGATTGGTAAAACGGTCGGCACAGTTGTTGTCGTAATAATCGTCAAAGCCGACAAACACCACGGCAAATTCGGCTTTGGCGGCACATTTCACCGCTTCCTTCAGCAGTGCGTCATCGGTTTTGTTATGTTCATCGTAGCCGTCACAATAGCGGAACCGCACCTGATTTTCCTCAAAAACTTCCGGAAGTCCCTTGACACTGTCTTCTTCCATCAGCAGCGCGTCTTTCCCGCCACGCTGCACACGGGGATATTTCGCCTGCCGCCCGATCAGCGCAATGTTGCCGCTCAGCGGCAGGGGGAGCGTCTGCTTGTGATTTTTCAGCAGTACTGCCGAGCGTTCGGCGGCTTTTCTCGCCAGACGGCAGCATTCCTCCACATCGGGACTTTCCTCATCGCGTTGTGACACAGCGGTCAGCGTCTTGACCCGTCCGGCACTCTGTGCGGGATAATAGTCCGGCAAGTTGCCATCCTCCACGGCGCATTTGAGTTTGCGGCGCATCTCCGCGCTGCCTGCGGGATATGACATATCCACGCCGCAAGCCATCGCTTCCACCGGGTCGAGCAGCCGCATATCCGCCAGCACCGCGCCCTGAAATCCCCACTTTCTGCGCAAAATCTCCGTGAGAAGCACATAGTTCTCTCCGCTGTAAAGACCGTTGATTTTGCTCATACCGCAATATACCGCTTTGGGTGCCGCCAGTCTGACCGTCATCTCGAAAGGACGGATATAAAGTTCATGCAGCGCCCGCCGGTCAATCTTGTGGTCACAGGTATATTTCCCCCCTGACTGACTGCCGTCTCCGAAATGGCTCAATACCGCCGCCACGCCTGCCGACTGCGCCCCCTTGACCCATTCCGCGCCCAGCGCGCCGCACAGATACGGATCCTCGCCGAAACGATCCGCCAGTCCACCATAAAGCGGACTGCGCACAATTCCCACATCAGGTGACAATACCGCATTCACACCAAACGAGGCTGCCAGACTTCCCACGGCTCTGCCTACCTTATACATCAACTCGCGGTCAAAGGAACAGCCCAGCGCACAGGGCGAGGGCATACATACGCCGCGGACTTTTTCAATATCGGAATCATTCTCATCGGAAAACGTGTACATCAATCCACGGCTTGCGTCCTCACAGAACACACCGGATTCCGCACCGCTGCCGGCACAGATTTTGAAGCTGTCGCTTTCCGTTTTCTCATGTTTCTTTTCAGAATCAACCAATTGCCGTTCACCTCTGAAAATGACTTTCATTATGTTATGCTTTGATTTTACCATTTTCTCACAGAAATTACAAGGGATTTCTATCAACATTTACGATATATCCGTTTTTTTTATGGTTTCCCGGATTTTTTCTGTCAAAAACACTATCGTTTTTTATTGACATCGGCATGACAAAAGGGTAAAATTAATCTATTATCCTATTATCTGCGGATACTGTTTCAGCTTACCCCAAAACCGAAAGGAACGACACAACCATGTCAACTATCAGAACGCGCTTTGCGCCTTCGCCCACCGGCTATATGCACGTCGGCAATCTCCGCACGGCGCTCTACGCCTATCTCATCGCCAAAAAGGACAGCGGCAGCTTTATCCTGCGCATTGAGGACACCGACCGCGAACGCCTCAAGGAAGATTCCGTCGATATTATCTACAACACCCTGCGCGAAACCGGTCTGCTCTGGGACGAGGGTCCCGACGTCGGCGGCAGCTGCGGACCCTATATTCAGTCCCAACGCAAGCCCATCTACGCGGAATACGCCCGCAAACTTGTGGAAATGGGACACGCCTATTACTGCTTCTGCACCAAGGAGCGGCTGGAATCACTCCACGCCGAGGCGGGCGGCATTGCCAAGTACGACGGACACTGCCGCGACATTCCGCTCGAGGAAGCCGACCGACGCATCGCCGCCGGTGAGCCGTATGTCATCCGTCAGAAGATGCCGCGCGAAGGTACGTCCTCCTTTGAGGACGCCGTGTTCGGGCTGGTGGAAATCGATAACGCCGAACTGGAAGATCAGATTCTGCTCAAATCCGACGGTTATCCCACCTACAATTTCGCCAACGTCATCGACGATCATCTGATGGGCATCACCCATGTCGTGCGCGGCAACGAGTATCTTTCCTCCACGCCCAAGTACAACCTGCTGTATGACGCGTTCGGCTGGGAACGCCCCGTGTATGTCCACTGCGCCCCGGTCATGAAGGACGCGCACAATAAACTCTCCAAACGCAACGGCGACGCGAGCTATCAGGATTTGACAGCAAAGGGCTATCTCTCGGAGGCGGTGCTGAATTACATCGCGCTGCTGGGCTGGAGTCCCAAGGGCGAGCAGGAGAAATTTACCCTTGCCGAAATGACGCAGGTCTTTGACATCGGCGGCATTTCCAAATCTCCCGCCATCTTCGACCCCGAAAAGCTCCGCTGGCTCAACGCCGAATATATCCGCGCCATGAGCGAAGAAGATTTTCATGCCGCCGTCCTGCCATTCATCCGTCAGACCGTACATTCCGAAACCGCGGACACCACGCTGATTGCCAAGTGCCTGCACCAGCGCACCGAGGTGTTGGGCGAGATCGGTCCGCAGATTGACTTTATCGACACGCTCGATGATTACGCGTCCGACCTTTTCATCAATAAAAAATCCAAGTCCACGCTCGAAAGCTCCAAGACCATGCTCGAAGCGGTCATTCCCGCGCTGGAAGCCCTGCCCGACTGGAAACAGGAAACCCTTCACGACTGCCTCATCGGTATGGCGGCAGGCATGGAGGTCAAAAACGGTCTGCTGATGTGGCCGGTGAGAATCGCCGCGTCGGGCAGAACCGTCACACCCGGCGGCGCTGTCGAAGTGCTGGGCATCCTCGGTCGGGAGGAGTCGCTGAGAAGACTGAAAATCGGTCTGGAAAAACTGAAATAAACACGGTAAGGAGAGATCATCATGTCTGACACCAAGAAAAAGCCGATGCACATTGTCAAAAAAATCCTGCTTGTCCTTCTTGTGCTGTTCGTGGCGCTGATTGTCATCATCAGCACGGCGGTGGGCATCTTCGCCTACAACAACCTCCACTACGACCAGTCGGACATGAAAAAGGTCTGGGCGGCGGGATACACCGAAAAGCAGGTTTCCCTCACCGGCGGCACGGTACTCAATTACGCCGAAAGCCCCGACGCGGACAAAACCCCGCTGCTGCTCATTCACGGACAGGAAATGGCATGGGAGGATTACGCGAGAGTGCTGCCCGCGCTGGCAAAGGAATATCACGTCTACGCCGTGGACTGTCACGGACACGGCAGTTCCAGCCACAACCCCGCCGATTACACCTGCCGCAAAATGACCGATGATCTCATTCTCTTCATTGAAAACGTGATCGGTCAGCCCTGCGTGGTATCGGGGCATTCCTCCGGCGGCATTCTTACGGCGAGCATCGCCGCCACGTCGCCGCAGGACGTACTCGGCATCGTATTGGAAGACCCGCCGTTTTTCAGCGTGGAACCGGAAGAAATGCAGAATACCTTCGTCTGGAAGGACGGCTTTGAGGTCACGCATTCCTTCCTCGCCCAGAACGAGCAAAAGTATTATATTCCCTATTACTATGAAAACGGCTATCTGTGGCAGAAATTCCAAGGTCTGGAACAGTTCCCCGCCGCGACCGCCAAGGAATACTCCGAAAAGACCGGTGAGGAATGCAAGAAAATCTGGTATATGCCCTATTCATGGACGCACGGTCTGCTGTATGTCGATGAATACGATCTGGCATTTGCCGAGGCATTCTACAACGGCACATGGCTGGAAGGGGAATCGCAGGAGGAGATTCTCCGGAATATCCAGTGTCCCTGCACCTACATCAAAGCCAACACCGATTACGGCGACGACGGCGTGCTCTACGCCGCCAACGATGAAGACGACGCCAAAAAAGTCGCTTCCCTGATTCAGAACTGCAACGTCACCCGCACCCCCACTTCCGATCACGACATCCACTTCGTCTATTCCAAGGAATTCATTGACATCATGGTGCAGTTCAAAAAGGATTTGGGAAAATAATTGTTTCATGCTATATCTGCTTGTTTTACTATCATTTTGAGGAGGAGTCACATTGGCTGACAGTATCGAAATCAAAGATAAACCCGAAGAAAAAACCGAGCCGAGCAATTTCATTGCCGACTTCATCAAAGAGGACATCGCGCCCGGCGGACGGTTTGAAGGCATGACGGTTCACACCCGTTTCCCGCCGGAACCCAACGGCTGTATCCACATCGGACACGTCAAGGCGCTCTGCATCAGCTTCGGTCTGGCGGAGAAATTCGGCGGCATGTGCAACCTGCGCATGGACGACACCAATCCTACCAAGGAAAAGGAAGAATTTATCGAAGCTATCAAGAACGACATTCACTGGATGGGCTATGACTGGGAGGACAGATATTATTTTGCCTCCGATTACTTTGACGCGACCTATGATTTTGCGGTGGAACTCATCAAGAAGGGGCTTGCCTACGTCTGCGAGCTTTCTCCCGAACAGGTCAAGGAGAACCGCGGCACCCTTACCACTCCCGCTACCAGTCCCTACCGCGACCGTCCGATGGAGGAAAGTCTCGACCTCTTTGAGCGCATGAAGAACGGCGAATTCCCCGACGGTGCCATGACGCTCCGCGCCAAAATCGACCTCGCCTCCCCCAACTGGAATATGCGCGACCCGGTGCTTTACCGCATCAAGCACGAAACCCACCACCAGACCGGCGACAAGTGGTGCATCTATCCGATGTACGACTTCGCGCACCCGATCCAGGACGCGATCG
>CAMJHU010000118.1 GCA_946405565.1 uncultured Clostridia bacterium | reverse complement strand
AAACCGACGGCGTGAAGACCTTCACCTGCCGTCACGACGCAAGCCACACTTACACGGAAAGCATCCCGGCGACGGGTCACAAGCTGCACTATGTCGCGGCAGTGGAAGCAACCTGCGATACCGACGGGCATATCGCTTATTACGAATGCGAAACCTGCGGCAAGCGTTTTGCGGACGGTACGACGGCAGTGGCAATCATCGGCGACGTCACGATTCCGGCGCTCGGGCACGACTGGGGTATGTGGATGGTCACAAAGCCCGCCACTGAAACCGACGAGGGTGTGGAAGTCCGCATCTGCCAGAACGACCCGTCCCACACCGAAACCCGCACGGTTCCGGTACTGGGTCATATTCACACATTGACCAAGACCAAAGCGGTTGCACCGACCTGCGAGACCGACGGTCACATTGCCTACTGGATCTGCGACGGCTGCGGCAGATATTTTGCCGACGCGGAGGGCAAGACCGAAATCAACCGTGAAGATACGTTACTCAAAAAACTCAGTCACGACTGGGACGGCGGCGTTATCACTGTCGAGCCGACCTGTACCGAGGACGGTGTGAAGACCTTCATCTGCCGTCACGACGCGAGCCATACCTTTACCCAGACGATTCCGGCAACCGGTCATTCCTTTGTCCTAGTGTCGGCAGTACCGGCAGGCTGTGAAGCCGACGGTCACACCGCGTATTATGTCTGCGAACACTGCGGCAAGCTCGTCCGCGACGCGGCAGGAACCGAGGCAATCACGCTGGCGGACACCGTGATTCCCGCCACCGGGCACTCCTACGGTGAGCCGACATGGAATTGGCGCGAGGATCACACAGCGGAAGCGGTGTTTGTCTGCAGCCACGACGCCGCTCATATTCTCAACGTTTCCGCGGAGGTAACGGCTGACACGACTGTGCCGACCTGCGAGATTGACGGTAAGACCGTCTATACCGCCACGGCGGTCTGTGACGGACGCACCTTTACCGATACCCGTACCGAAGCTCTTCCGGCGCTCGGACACGACTGGGACGAGGGCAAGGTAACGCTGGCGCCTGACTGTGAAACGGATGGCATCAAAACCTATACCTGCCGTCATGACGCCAATCATTTCCGCGTGGAAGTCCTTCCCGCACCCGGTCACGATTGGGATGAAGGCGTGGTAACGCTGGAACCGACCTGCGAAGCGGACGGCGTGAGGACCTACACCTGTCGTCATGACGTGAGCCACACCTATACCGAAGCAATTCCGGCGACCGGTCACAAGCTGCGCTATGTGGCAGCGGCGGAAGCAACCTGCGAAACCGATGGGCATATTGCCTATTACGAATGTGAATACTGCGGTCACCGCTATGCGGACGGCACGGCGGCGGTTGACATCACGGATGATGTGGCTGTGCCGGCACTCGGTCATGACTGGGGCGAGTGGCACATTGTCACGCCCGGAACCGAAGAGACAGCCGGCGTGGAAAGACGCGTATGCCGTCGCGATCCCTCTCATATCGAAACGCGTCCGGTGCTTCCCGTGGAACATGTTCATGAGCTGATTCGGATTGACGCGGTTGCGCCCACCTGCGAAGCAGACGGTCACATTGCCTATTGGACGTGTGAAGGCTGCGGCAGATGGTTTGCCGACGAAGCCGGTACCAAGGAAATCGAAAGGGAAGACATCCTGCTGAAAAAAATCGGTCACGACTGGGACGAAGGCACGGTGACCACCCAGCCGACCTGTGAAGAGGACGGCGTGATGACCTTTACCTGCCGTCACGACGCAAGCCACACCTATGTGGAATTCCTGCCGGCACTGGGTCACGACTGGGACGAAGGTACGGTGGTGAAAGCGCCCACTTCGACCGAACCCGGCGAAATGCTCTATACCTGCCGTCACGATGCCGGTCACACCTACACGGAAAGCATTCCGCCTGTTGCCCCGGTGCCGTCGGAGACCAACCATGAGCCGACCGTACCTGATGAAAAACCGGCAGAGAATATCTATGTGATTGCCTACGGCGCGGAAGCACACTGGACGCAGGGCAATCACAAGAATCTGCTGGTGACGGTGAAACGGAGCGTAAATGACGATCTGACCTTTGACTATTTCCTTGGCATTCTGGTGGACGGCAATGAGGTGTCGTCCGACGATTACACCGCCACGCCCGGCAGCGTCAACGTGGTGCTGAAGCGCGCTCTGCTGGATCGCCTCGAACCGGGGACGCATACGCTGACCGTACTGTTTGCCGACAGTTCCGTGGAAACCACCTTTACGATTCAAGCCAATACGGCAGTGCCAGAGGAAAAGCCGATTTCGGATTCGCCCAAGACCGGCGAACCAAGTGATCTGATCGTCTGGCTGCTGGCATTCGGCGCACTCGCGGTGATGCTGCTCATAGAACTGCGCGAACGCAGAGAACGTTATCTCCATACGGCAGATACGGCAGGTATGTGACATGTCCGACACAACAGGAGGAATCATGCAAACGGAACACAAGAAACAATGGCTGATTGGCGGCGCGGCTGCGGCGCTGGTGATCGTGATAGCCGTCACACTGTGCTTTGCGCTGGGCGGTGACAACCGTCTGCGCGGCACATGGGCGCTCGATGAGGTGACGTCTTATGAATTCGGCGGCGGCGGCAAGGGTACAATGCGGCTGTCGTCGTCGGAATATCCCTTTACCTATCGGGTAGACGGCGACAAAGTGACGATTGATTTTGTCTCGGAAGCAGCCGCCGACAGGGACTACACCTATTTCGTCAAAGGCGACACGCTTACCCTCACGTCCGGCAGTCAGCAATACACCATGACGAAGCAAAAGTAATCAACCGCTGCAATTGCGCGGCGGTCAGACAAGGAAAACCCGCCATATGGAGACGATCTTCGTGGGAAGACTCCATATGGCGGGTTTGGTTTGTGTATGATGAAAATATGAAAAATTGAAAAAGCGGACGGGATCAGGCGCTTTTTTTGCCGATGAGGATTTTGACCCCGAAGCGATGACCGCAGCGCGGACAGCGCACCATATGCTTGCCCCGCTGACGCGGCACGCGAATGACGGCGGCGCATTGCGGGCAGGAGGTGTATTTTTTGCGGGGGAAATCTTTCAGCTTCGTCATCAGTCCGGGACCCTTGTCCGCTTGGGTTTGCGGGATGTTGCCGGAACGGTCTGTGCGGATAATGCGACCGGTTTTCCAGTCCACGGAATCCGAAAGATCGCTCCATTTTTCGCCCAGCCGTCCCGTGAGCTTGCCAAACACCGAGAGAAAGACCTCATTTTCCCTGCGGCGGCGCTCGATATTGCGGGAGAAGAAACGGTAAAACGCCAGAATCAGCACCACCCATGACAGAATGCCAAAGATGACCAGTTTGCGGAAAATCATATTGAGAAACAGCAGAATCAGATACAGCACCAGAAGCGCGTAATATAACTGATCCATACCGTAGCGCCCTTCCATCCACCGGGCAAATTTGTAGCGAAAATGGTTCATATTGATTGCTTCCTTTCCTAGGGAGTGAAATGCGAGGAGTATTAACACAACACGCAGAATTTGTCCATCGCGTAAAGGCACACGCCGCAAAGACCGCCCGAACAGGCGAGGGAACCGCACATTGACATCGTGAGGAATATGTGACCGTTTTCCTTTTGATAGGTGCGGTATACCGTTCCGCTTTCCTCCATTTCACGGAGGACGCGCTGGAATTCCATGTTGTCGGGTTCGAGGCGTACCGCTTCACGGGCGTGGCGCAGGGCGGTGACGGTGTTGCCGATGTTGTAATGAGCGATGCCGCTGAGGTAATACCACCGCCCGTTGCGGCGGCTGGTGGTATTGAGCAGGGCGATGGCGTCCTCACACCGGTCATTTTTGATCAGGCTTTTTGCCCTTTCCAGCACATCGGGATCATTGCGCGTATAGGTTGTATCGGAAGATGACCGACGTTGTCCGCCGGAATAGGAACGGTTGTCGGACGGCGAAGGACGGTAGGACGGGCGGCTGTCCTCCGCCTGAAAATCCGAGACTCTGCCGTTTTTGATAGCGTCGTAAGCGGCGTTGATTTCGCTCATTTTCTGCGCGGCGTATTTGTCGTTGGGATTGAGGTCCGGGTGATATTTTTTGGCTAGCTTGCGATAAGCCTTGGTGACATCGTCCTTGGACGCGTCGGGGGAGACCCCCAGAACATCATAGGCGCTCCTGCTCATGAACGGTTTTTCCGCCCCTTTCTTTTGGCATATTTTGATAGACGGTAGTCATAATTGCCCCAGATACCGGCGCAGAGAATATGTTCCAGCAAATTTCTGTCGGTGGTGAGGGGCAGTGCCTCAAACCTTCGCATGACCTGTCCGCCCGCGATGTGAAGCCATTCGGGAATTTCCTCGGGCGGAGCGGAGATCAGCGGGTTATAGCGTTCGCGCCGAAGATCCTCCCGCAGATCGGCAGCCGCGTCGATCAGATAGACGAAACGTCCGAGTGCCTGACCGAAACGGCGCAGGATGTCGTTGAGGGGGCTGTCTTCCTCCATCAGAATGAGTTCGCCTGTCAAGCGTCCGAAGCATTCAGCGGGAAGATCGGGATTGGTTTCGTTGTCCTGTTCGAGCATGTCAAGCGCGGACAGACAGTCCGCGACGGCACGCTGCTGTCGGGGGTAGCGGTTTCCGATAGCGTCACAAGCGGCACCGAACCAGGAAGCGGCAGCCAGCGCGACGGGATTGTGATCGTCCTGCCAGTCGTCCCTGAGCTTTCCGCAGTCGAGAAGCACATTCATCGCGGCGGCATAGTCGGACGCGTCAGTGCGGATTTCCGGGTGCGGTTTGATTGGGTGAAGGAGGCAGCGGCGGGATTCAAAGGTTTCCGGCAGACCATAAACCGAAGCCAGCAGCATTTCAAGGAAAACAAGGTCATAGGTCAGCAGCAGGCGGCAGGATGAACCGCCGCACTGTCCGAGCGCCCGGCAAAGACCGCAGTAGCGGGCGCGGTAACGTGTTTTCTGTTCGATGCTCAGCAGAGCGGGCGCGACAGTGACAAATCCGAACACGGCGGCAAACCTCCCCGGCGGCGTGATGGGCATGATAGCACCGTATTGTAAACGGCGGATAAACAATCATGCCGGAACGGTATAATTTCTACGGCTTTTGGAGTACGCGGACAAAGTAGTCCGCCGTCAAAGAAAGCGACGGCAGCGTATCCGGCAGGACACGCCGTTCCGGACGGACGCGAAGCGTGTGGGGTGTCATTTGCAGCAGCCGCGTGAGTTGTGTGCGGTCGAGTGTCAGCCGGAAGGAATGCCGTTCGCAGCTGATTTCGCGCAGAAAGCCCTGCGGCGGCTTGGGGTGTTTGTGCTGTTCAAACACGTCGTCGTAGATCAGCCGTTTCAATTCGATGAGATGGTCAGACCCCGCCGTGATTTCCACGACGATACCGCCCGGACGCAGCACGCGCGCGAATTCCTCCTCGCACACCAGCGAGAACATCGCGGTGATCGCGTCAGCGCAGCCGTCAGCGACGGGCAGATGGGAAGCCGTGGCGGTCATCCAGTCCACAGAGCGGTCACGCGCACACGCCATTCTGACGGCAGCCTTGGCGATATCCGCGCCGATGATGACCGCGTGGGGAAATTCCTGGGCAAAGCGGGCAGTATAGTAGCCTTCGCCGCAGCCGACGTCGATCAGTGTGCGGATTGACGGAGCATATGTCCGTATGGCGTTGACTGTGTCGCGGCAGACGGGCAGATAATGCCCTTCATCCAGAAAGGCGCGCCGCGCCGCCAGCATATCGGGCGTATCGCCCGGCGAAAGCGAATGCTTTTGCTGCACGGGCAGCAGATGGATATAGCCCTGCCGGGCAATATCAAAGGTATGCCGGCGCGGGCAGAAAAGAGAGCCGTCCAGCTGATGGAGCGGCTCTCCGCACAAAGGACAGATGAGATTCTGACAGTGAAATTCTTTCATCAAGGTAGGATTCAGTCCGTTTCTGTTTGATTCAGTGGGCAGTCAGGGCGATGAGTTCCTCAATTTCCGCGCGCGGCAGACTGGAATATTCCTCAATTTTTTCCGGTGTCAGACCGTCCCGGATCATGCGCAGGACGTTTTTGATGGTATTGCCTTTGATATCGGCAAAAAGTGCCGCTTCTGCACGGGCTTTTCTTGCCTCTGCGCGTGCCGCTTCCGCCTCGGCTCTGGCAGCTTCGGCTTGCGCCTGCGCCTCGGCTCTGGCGGCTTCGGCTTGCGCCTGCGCCTCGGCTCTGGCGGCTTCGGCTTGCGCCTGCGCCTCGGCTCTGGCGGCTTCGGCATTGGCTCTGGCAGCTTCCGCCTGTGCTATTTTTTTCTTTGCTTCTTCTTCCGCTTCTTCTCTGCCCTCCTGGAGCAATTCTTCCCAGAAATCACACATATAGCTGACCCCCTCGTTGTCGTACTTAAAATATTTGGTTGCTTCTGTCAATTCGGAATAGTGCATACTTTTGGGATTGGTGTTGGCAAAATCTTCCATAAGCTGACCCAGCGGTGTGCTGTCCTTGTACGACGCGTTGACAACTCCAGATAAACCTCTATTCTTCTGATCTA
>CAMJHU010000117.1 GCA_946405565.1 uncultured Clostridia bacterium | reverse complement strand
GACCGTCCGGTATGTTCCCGCTGACCGAGGGATATCGAGGATAAATATCGATCAGAATTCAGAATGATTGAATGGCAGCCGCCGCTCCGATAAGGCGAGGATGCCTTTTCCGGCGTTGTGTCAAGTCGGAGCGGCGGTTGTTTTATTTTGATGAAAAGAAAAGGACGTGATACATACGGAAAATGTATTTCACGATGTGTACAGGGGCGAAATCTACTTTGCAAGGCTCAATCCCGTCGAGGGAAGCGAACAAGGGAATATCCGTCCTGTACTGATTATTCAGAATGACGTGGGCAATCAATTCAGCCAGACAACTATCGTAGCGGCAATCACCGGAAAGAAGAAAAGAAGGAACTATCCGACTCATGTATCGATTTACATAGCCGGAAGAAAGTACGCATCGACCATCATGCTGGAGCAGATTCGCACCATCGATAAGTCTCGCATATTGGGGTATGTAGGACAAGCCGATGACAGCACGATGAAGTCCGTAAATGCAGCTATTATGGTCAGTTTAGGATTTTGATATTCAGGGGGAGATTGATTTGAGTACAAACGACTGCATTCAGGCGATGAACTATTATTGGGAAGAACAGGTACTGCGGTTTCTGCATGATATCGGCATTTTGTCAGAGGAAGAATATCTTGGAATTCTTCAGATCGCACAATCGCAGAAAAGTATGTTGTAAAGCTTAATAGTGCCGCATTGCACTGGATAAATGTGAACTCATGTGATATGTTGGTGTTGCCAAACGGCAATCAAAACAAGGAGGTCAAAACAATGCCTACGGTAAAAACCTTACTGCCGCAGACACTGACGGAAGAACGTCTGATCAGGGTTGCGGCATACTGCCGAGTGTCGAGCGACTCGACCGAGCAAAAGGATTCCTTCTCGGCGCAGGTGGAGTATTACACAGGATTGATTGGGGGCAATCCCTGCTGGAAACTTGTTGACATCTACGCAGACGAAGGCGTGACCGGCATGAGCATGAAAAAGCGCGATGATTTCAACCGTATGATCGCAGACTGTCAGCGGGGAAAAATCGACAGAATCATCACCAAATCAGTATCACGATTCGCACGAAACACCGTCGAGTGTCTGGACATGGTCAGAAAGCTCTCGCAGCTTGGTATCAGCATTCTGTTCGAGAAGGAGCAGATCGACACGTCAAAAATGTCAAGCGAATTCCTGCTGGCTCTCGCGGGCGTTCAGGCGCAGGACGAATCGGTCAGCATATCCGGCAACATGAGATGGAGCTGCGAAAAACGAATCCGGAATGGTGATCTTGTAGGTTCAGCCGCATTCGGATACGATTGGTCGAACGGCACATTGACTGTCAATGAAACCGAGGCGGAAATCGTACACAAAATATTCGATATGTATCTGTCAGGCGTGGGAATGCATGATATAGCACGATATCTGAATCGCAGCCATATTCCGTGCAGAAGTAAAGATGCACGTTGGTATCATACAGACATCTTGTATATCCTGCAAAACGAAAGGTATATTGGCGATGCGCTTCTCCAAAAGAATTATACCACCGAAGCCTTCCCCTTTCAAAAAATGAAGAACCGAGGGGAAAAGCCTATGTATTATGTCTCGAACAGCCATGAGCCGATTATCTCACGGGAACAGTATGAACTTGTGCAGAATGCGCTTAACCGCAGAAAGAGAGAAAAAAGTGACTATATCAGACATCCTCTGTCACGTCTGCTGATTTGTCCGCATTGCCTTCATAATTACCGGAGAGTGGACTATGATACCAATCCCTATTGGAAATGCACCTTCAAAGGCAGCGGCTGGACAAGATGCGAGGCTGAATCCGTTTCGGAAAAAGATGTATATGCCGCGCTGATCCGCATGGTCAATATACTGTGGGAAAATTATGACAGCATCATAGAACCAACGATAACGGCACTTGAACAACTTCACAGCAACGCTAACGGCACAAGGTGCAAGATATACGAAATTGACAAAGCCATCGCAGACGCCAATAATCAGATACATCTGCTGTCACAGCTTCAGGTGCAGGGAATCCTTGATCCGTCGGATTTTGCCGCACAGAGCAATGCCCTTGCCAACAAGGTTTATCGACTGAGAGGCGAGAGAATGCGTCTACTTCGTGAAAACGACCATGATGATAATTTGGCAAGAATCAGAAGAACTGCAGAAACAATTGCCAGTATGGACGAGGCTATGACCGAATTCGATGAAGATTTTATCCGAAGTATTGTTGAGAAAATCATCGTAAAATCAGCCACTGAAATTGAAATCCATTTGTACGGAGGACTGGTATTTACAGAACACTTACCGACTGCAAAAAGGAGGTGCAAGCTATCATGAATAACCGATATACGCCGTTCGGCTACTGTATAAGCAACAGAGCATACACTGTTGTTCCCCAAGAAGCGGAAATTGTCAAGCGGATTTTCTTGGAATATCTTACAGGGGAATCGTTGAAAAAAATAGCCGCAGAGCTGACAGAAGAAAGAGTGGAATATCTTCCCCAGAAGTCACAGTGGAATAAAAATCGCATTGTCAGAATCATCAGCGATGTCCGTTATCTTGGAGATGAGGATTATCCCGCTATTATTGATGAGGAAACCTTTCTTCAGGCGCAAAGCGTAAAAAACAAAAGAAATACACAAACCGAATATGACCGTGATACCGTGATATCGCCAAGCGTCGTTACGATAATATGCGGCAAATGTGGATGCACCACAAAGCGGGTGCATGATAAGCGAAGCAAGTTCGGACAGAAATATGTCTGTACCAATACGCAATGCAAATCGGAATACAAGATATCGGCACTTGCCATGATCCGGATGATTTCGGAACTTGTAAAGTCGGAAAATCTGATGCTGTCAGATACGCCTGATGACAACGAGATGTTAGAAATCAGACGCATGGAGCAGGAAATCCGCAGGGCGATTGACAGTCCCGATACTGATCATGAAAAGACCAGAGCCATGATTCTTGAATGCGCCAAACAGAAATATCAGGCGGCCAGTAAAGGAAGGGCAAATTTCGATAAACTGGAGCAGAACTTAGGAAATGCCGATCTTCAAATTAACAGACAGACTGTCACTACACTGGTCAATCAAATCAGGCTGGTATCTGATGAAGAAATTGAAATCACGCTGATTAACGGACAAGTTATCGGAAAGGAGCAAGAAAATGGAGCAGACACTTGAAAGAGTGAAAACCGTGCGCGAGATAGCGCCTACGATTATCGCACAGAATTCTGAAAAAGTCCATCGACAGCTGCGGGTAGCCGCCTACTGCCGAGTGTCCACTGATTCCGATGAGCAGGAGATGAGCTTTGATGCACAGGTGGAATTCTACACCGATAAAATCATGCGAAATCCCGAATGGAAATTGGCAGGGATATTCGCTGATGAAGGCATAAGCGGTACTCAGGCAGCGAAAAGACCGCAATTCATGCAGATGATCAGGCAATGCAAACAGGGACGAATCGACATGATCATAACGAAGTCCGTATCGAGATTCGCGAGAAACACCGTCGATTGCATTAAATATGTGCGAGAGCTTAAAGCAATGGGAATTGCCGTGATTTTCGAAAAAGAAGGTCTTAATACCATGCACGCCACCAGTGAGATTTACCTCAGTATGCACGGTATCTTCGCACAGTCGGAATCCGAGTCACTCAGCGGTAATGTCAGAATGGGCAAGGCCATGAGCGCCAAAAAGGGAAATGTATCCTTCAGCTACAAAACTTTCCTCGGCTATCGCAGAGGAGCAGACAATCAGCCGGAGATCGATCCCGAACAGGCAGAGGTGGTGCGGTTCATCTTCGACCGCTATCTTGCGGGGGACAGTCTGAAAATCATCAAACAGTCACTGGAAGAAAAAGAGATTCTCAGTCCGGCAGGAAAACCGGTATGGTCGGTAGCAACGCTCCGTTCGATATTGACAAATGAAAAGTACAAGGGCGATGCACTCCTGCAAAAAACGTATGTGGTGGATTGCATCACGCACAAATCAAAAAGGAACGATGATCGACCGCAATATTATGTAGAGAACAATCACCCACCTATTGTATCAAAAGATGTCTTTGACAGAGTGCAGGCGGAGATGGCACGGCGGACAAGTAAGCGAAAGGTAAAAGAAGTCGGAACAAAAACCGAATCGGGAAAATACTCCAGTAAATACGCTCTGACAGATATGCTGATCTGCGGTCACTGCGGAACCCCTTACAGACGATGCACATGGTCAAAAAGAGGAACCAAAAAAATCGTATGGCGGTGTATCAGCCGATTGGATTACGGAACGAAATATTGCCCCGATTCTCCGAGCATCGAAGAAACCCTCCTGCAAAACGCCATTGTCGGTTGTATCAGACAGGTTGTGCAGGACGAAAGCGAATATGCGGCTATTGAAAATCTGAAACAGCACGTCAGTATGTACTTCGGCAAAGATGACGAGAACAGTACGGCGGCGGATGAAGCGAAAGCCTCCGAACTGATCCAAGCCATTACCGAAGCGGCAAGCACAGGTCAGTATACACCGGGAATGCAAAGTATGGTAGAGGAACTCAATCGTATCAAGGCGAAGATCACGGAGAAGAAAAGCAGACAGACCGAAGCCCAAGAGTCATCACAGCGAATCGATGACATTCTGGCGGCGATAGATAAACTGAAGGATACGCCAATCGCATTTGACAATCAGGCAATGCGTCAGATCATTGAATGCATCAAGGTAATGTCGAAGGATGAGATAGTGATTATTTTCAAGGGCGGCATGGAGAAAACCGTTACTTTAGGATAATCTTCACCGACCAAATCAAAACCGCAAAATGCAACTTTCAATCACATTCAGAATTGAGAGCTGCATTTTACGGTTTTAGGATGCCTCGGAGTCATAAAACCAAGTGGCATCTTTTTTGTTCAACCCTTCCAACAGCGCGGCTAAAGCCGCTAAGATAAGAGATAATGGAGAATAGATAATAGATAATAGTGAAAGCGATAACCTTCGCCGCGCTGCCCAATTATTATCTATTCTCTATTATTTATTATCTATTATCTGAATTTTGAATTTAGGTTTAAATCATTATCCTTTGCCCCACAATCATCTATTGGCATCTTTTTTGTTCAGTCCTTCCAATTTTTTCTTGCCCCAAAATGTCCGATTTTCGGCGTTTTGGGGTTGTCTCTTTTTAAGTAGGGGTTCTTTGTTCATTGCCGTGTTCATTACGGCTTTTTTGTGTCCATGATCGGTCGATTTTTGGGTTTGAACCTGCCCTTTTCTTTCTGTACGCTCATGCCTCCTTGCGCTTCCTAGTGTAGATGTCCTCCACCACGTCAACGGCTTTGGCGTTGACCTCCGCAACGGCATGAGCGTAAATATTCAGCGTCGTACTGGTCTGAGAGTGACCGAGTACCGCCGAAACGGTTTTCATGTCGATTGCGTTGCTCGTGATTGCTGTTGTCGCGTAGGCGTGACGGAAGGCGTGAAGTCCTTTGAAAGCCAGCTCCTGCTCGTCGCAGAATTCGTGCAGCCATCTGTACGGGGTGTTCGGATGAAGCGGTTCTCCGTTCCAGCCGATGAACAAGCGGTCTGTTTCTACCCACTGGTCACCGAGTTTCACACGCTGCTCATTCTGTTCAAACTGATAGAGCTGCATAAGTCTGACGGTGTTCTGTGAGATTTTCAGGATACGCTTGCTCGTTTTGGTCTTGGGCGTAGAGGTGTAGGTTCCCGTCCGGCTGTTGCGATACTGCGAAGTTCGGTTGATGCTCATGGTCTGGTTGTCGAAGTCGATGTCCTTCCATTCCAATCCCAGCACTTCACCGCGGCGCAATCCGTAGAAAATGAGAAGATGGAACAGCAGATGATAGTGCAGCGGGGCTTTTTCGTCAAGCGCGTCAAGGATTGCCGCCACTTCATCGACGGAGTAGATGTCCTTCTCTTTGGTTTCGCTTTTGACCGCCGTGACGTTTCTGCAAGGATTGTCCGCGATGATTTCGCATTTAATCGCATAATTCATCACGTCCGAGATGAAGGTGATGAAGTGCTTCTGCGTCTTGCCAGCCAAACCTTTGCCGGTATGGAGATTGGCTCCGTCCTTCGACAGACTGAGGATAAACTGCTGGAGCTGTCTGTAAGTGATGTCGTCCACATAGCGATTGCCGATAGCGTCGTAAACGCGCTGCTTGCAGGACTGCATCTGTTCGATGGTGCTGACGTTGAGTTCTTTGGTCTGCGTGACAAGCGTAAACCACTCTTCCGCCAAATCCTTGAACTTGACGCGGCGGGAAATCTCGCGGCGTTCAAAGCTCGCCTCAAAGAGTGTAGCCACCTTATTCAGTTCTTTCTTGACCTGCTTGGGATTCATGCCCGCTTCGGGACGCCATGTTTTGGACTTCGTGATCTGTTTTCCTGACATCTCATAACCGAGGGATACTCTGATGAGGTAGGATACTTCGCCGGATTTGCTGATTCTTTCTGTAATTTGTGCCATTATGATTATCTCCTTATAACCTAATACAAGGAGCTAACACTATTATCGCAATTATAATAGCACATCAGCTTAGCAAAAAGCAAATCTACATTTATTAATTTTTTTCTGCCAACACAG
>CAMJHU010000116.1 GCA_946405565.1 uncultured Clostridia bacterium | reverse complement strand
CTGTCAATGATGGCGGGGGTATTGCCCGCGCCCACGCCGAGCGCCGGCTTGCCGGAACTGTAAGCCGCCTTGACCATGCCGGGACCGCCGGTTGCCAGAATGATATCGGCTTCCTTCATGACCAGATTGGTCATTTCCAGCGAAGGAACGTCAATCCAGCCGATGATGCCCTCCGGCGCGCCCGCCGCGACAGCCGCCTCCAGCACAATCTTGGCGGCGGCGATGGTGCTTTTCTTGGCACGGGGATGGGGGCTGATGATGATACCGTTTCTGGTTTTGAGACAGATGAGGGTTTTGAAAATCGCGGTAGAGGTGGGGTTGGTGGTGGGAATGACCGCCGCCACCACGCCGATCGGCTCGGCGATTTTCTTCATGCCATAGACCTTGTCCTCTTCGATGACGCCGCAGGTCTTGGCGTCACGATAGGCATTGTAGATGTACTCAGCGGCATAGTTGTTTTTGATGACCTTGTCTTCCACCACACCCATGCCGGTTTCCTCCACCGCCATTTTTGCCAGCGGCAGCCGCGCCTGATTGGCGGCAATCGCCGCCGCCAGGAAGATTTTGTCCACCTGCTCCTGTGTGTAGGTTGCAAAGATTCGCTGCGCCTCCCTTACCTGAGCGAGCTTCTTCTCCAGCGCTTCCACGCCGTCTACGATTTCGTACTCTGCCATTGTAAAATCTCCCATCTTATTGGAATCTGATAATCCCCCGCGAATCTGCCGCACGGCATTTCAGCAGGGGGAGAAGGACTTGTTAATAGTTTAACAAACTTTGAAACGATTGTCAAGCCGTTCATCCTCTTTTGCAGGGAAATGAATCTCCTTACGCCTGCTATCCTATTCATTATAACCAATCTTTATAGAAAATTCAACATTTATCTTGCATTCTATGGTAAAATTTATTAGGGATACGCTGATTAAAGGCGTAGCCGTCGATTCGCCCGCGCGAGAATACGTCACCGAGCGGGGGCAGAATCGACTTAATCAGCGTATCCCTAGAATATAAGAGGAAGTCTTTGATGAAAGACTTCCAGAAGGAAAGGTGGTGGTTGGATTCCTATGAGAAGAAACATTATGGCAGCGTTTGCGCTCTCCCTGAGCATTGTCGGCACCGTCATTTCCATTACGGGCATCGTGCTGGCAGGCTGCGCACTCGGCAGCAGAAGACGTCTTCACAGATAACACGCCGCGGGAAGGGAACCGCACACATCCGTTATCCCCGGTATCCGCAGACAGAAACCCGGATCGGCAGAAACCGCTTGTCTCTGCCGATCCGGTTTTTTTTCTTTTGTCCCGGCAAACGTCATCTGTAAATATTCGGCTGAAGCCGGAGGCGGTCGGCAATCATGGCAATAAACTCGCTGTTGGTGGGCTTGCCTCTGCCGTGATGAATCGTATAGCCGAAATAGGAATTCAGGACGTCAATATCCCCTCTGTCCCATGCGACTTCAATGGCGTGGCGGATGGCACGTTCCACCCGCGACGGTGTGGTATCAAACCGCTGCGCCACACAGGGATACAGCCGCTTGGTCACAGAATTCATCATATCGGGATATTGCACCGTGGTCATGATGGCAAAGCGGACATACTGATAGCCCTTGATATGTGCCGGTATGCCGATCTGATGAATGATATCGGTCACAGCCAATTCATATTTGACAGAAACCGTATCCCTTTGTCCGTCAACATGATTCCTGTGATACTGCATATGCGACAGAACCTCCTTACCGTCATCCGACAGAAGCAGATCGCAAAGGAACTTGGGATTCACCTTCTTGCTCATCACCATCGCGGCGCCGGCACTGTAAAGCTGGCGTTCAATGCGAAGGGACGGAAACTCGGTGATCACCACAAATCGCGGGGCATTGTTTTCCATGCTCCGATGAATGGCTTCCATCAGCGTCATGGCGTCGCTGCTGCCGATAAACAAATCCAGCACCAGTATATCGGGACAGCATCGTTTCACCGCGGAAAGAATGGTTTCACAGTCATTATGAACCGACATAATCCCCTCAAACACTTTGGGGTCGGGCGCCTCTCCGTCACGCGCAGACTGCATTTGCATATTTCTGAGAAGCTTCTGCTTGTTTTCATGGGACATGATTGCTTTTACAGGATTCATGGATATCGCACTGGCTTTCATCAAAATTTTCGGAAAAAACCGTTCCGTAATCATATCACAACGTGCGGGTTTTTTCAACATCTTTCGGGGAATTTTTACTGCTCGCTGTGAAATTTGTCACGATGCACAAATACCTCGCTTTGCGGTAAAAAATGGGAACAAAAAAATTTTAGTCAAATTGTATTTTACAGGGAAATGATTCTGTACAGGCTCCGCAAAAAACCGACGTTTCTATGCCTGTTTCGGAATGTGAAATATGTTCGACAAAATTCATGGCGCTTGTGCAGCTATCCAAACAACGCCCAAACTTCGACAGGAATAACACAACCAAAAAACGTGACGGCATTCCGGTAAATGACGTCACGTTTTTGTTTCTCCGTTTTTTATTATATATAAAAAATTATAGAATAATGCAAATCAAGCCGCTGCACCCTTCATTGATAATCCGTTCAATGGTTTCACGCATTTTGTCACGGGCATCCACCGGCATTTTGCTGAGCTTGTTATGCAGCCCCTCATTGACCAGTTCATGCAGGGATTTTCCGAAGATATTGGACTGCCAGATGGAAGACGGGTTCTCTTCAAATTCCTGCAGCAGATAGCGCACCAAATCCTCCGACTGCTTCTCCGAACCCACAATGGGCGCGACTTCGGTGGTGATGTCGGTCTTGATGATGTGGAGAGACGGCGCCGAAGCGGTCAGCCGCACACCGTAGCGTCCGCCCTGTTTCATGAGTTCGGGTTCTTCGAGCGTCAGCTCATCCATCGCGGGCATCACGATGCCGTAACCCGTGCGCTCCACCTGATCGAGCGCGTCACTCAGCTTGTCGTAGCGTTGCTTGACGGCGGCGAGTTCGGTGATGGATTTCATCAGATCGCCCTCGTTGCGGATGGAAAGACCGGTCTTTTCGCCGATGACGCGGTAGAACAGCTCCGGCAGCAGCTCCACTCTGACGCGGGTCTTGCCGGTTCCCAGATCAATGGAGGACGTCGCGGCGGCGGTGACATAGCGATTATCCGAAAGCGCGCCCACCAATCTGTCAATCTCGCGGATGCGGCGGATATCCTTGGCAGCCTGCCGGATGGTGGCGAAAAGGTCGGATTTGAGCCAGTGGTCGCGGTCGAGGGAATTGATCCAGCCCGGCATATCAATCGCCACGGAGCGGACGGGGAATTCGTACAGCACTTCCGAGAGAATGTGCTGGATTTCCCCCTCCGTAATTTCCTGACAGTTGACCGCCATCACCGGCACGCCGTAACGAGCTGTCAGCCGCTCCGCGAGGCTCTGGCTCTCCGCGGCGGACGGGTCGGCGCAGTTGAGCAGCACGGCAAAGGGCTTGTTGATGTCCTTAAGCTCATGGATGACGCGTTCCTCGGCTTCTTCGTACTCCGCGCGGGGGATATCGCTGATACTGCCGTCGGTCGTCACCACCAGACCGATGGTGGAATGCTCGGTAATGACCTTGCGGGTGCCGATTTCCGCCGCCAGATTGAAGGGAATCTCCTCTTCAAACCACGGGGTCTTGACCATGCGGGGGGCGTTGTCCTCGATATAGCCCAGCGACGACGGCACGATGTAGCCCACGCAGTCAATCATACGCACGCGGAAGGAGGCGTTTTCATCGAGATCAATCTCAATCGCCTCTTCGGGAATGAATTTCGGCTCGGTGGTCATGATGGTGCGTCCCGCCGCCGACTGGGGCATTTCATCCGTCGCGCGCTCCACCTTGTATTTGCTGCTCATATTGGGCAGCACGAGGGTCTGCATAAACTGCTTGATAAAGGTGGATTTGCCGGTGCGCACCGGACCGATCACACCGATATAGATATCACCGCCGGTACGCTCGGCGATATCCCGGTAAATTTTGATATCTTCCATTTTCGCGCTCCTCCCTTATGCCGTAACGATCAGCAGCCTGCTGTCGGTGACGCAGTCGCCGTCGATGTCATTTTCCGCGCGAATCGCTTCCACGGAGGAATTGTATTCCCGCGCAATGTCCCACAGTTCCTCGCCGCTCCCGGCAAAATACAGCACGGCGGCGGGACGGCTCTCTTCGGACTTCGGACGGGTTTCGTCCAGTTCCACGCTCTCCACCAGCTTCATGGGGATATCCTCGTACAGCGACGAATGCACGCAAAGCTCCGCCTGAAGCTCCACCCTGTTGTCTCCGGTGAGGGTGCAGACGCAGGATTTCACCGTCACGCGGCATTCGGGACGCAGCATCTGTCCCTGTGCGGGCTGCGCGACCGCGCAGTCAAACCGCACGTTTTTCTCGGTGTACACCACTCCCTGACGGGGGTCTCTCACAATCATGCACACCGCCAGATTGCCGGTGGTGACGGTTTTGCCGTCCCGCCAAACGCTGCGGCTGTCCGACACGCCGCACCAGACGTCGCAGAGGCTCTCGATTTTCACATCGCCCGTATCCACCGTCTGCTTGCACATCACCGTATCGTACACGGTACTGCACAGCCGTTCGGGTTTAAGCTGCCTGCGCCTGCAATTGGTTTCATACGCCACCGAATACGCGTCGGTGATCCACTCGATCTGCCTGGGACGGTAGGCGCGGATATCCGCCATGGCGCGCAGATCCACATCCAGCCGACGGTACTCCCCGTCCGCGTCGGTGCGAAGCGACACGTCAACCGATTCGCACGCCATTTTCAGATCAATCAGGCAGTTCTCATCCACACCCGACACATCAAAAAACTGATGAAACGGAATGACATATTCCATATGCTCCGGATCGTCGCCCTGTTCGGTCACATACACCATGGTAAAAATCGCGTCGCCCTTGACGATCAGCTTGTTGGCAACCGCCTTGCATTCCTCCATGCAAATCGCGGTACCGGTGCGCAGAATGGAGGAAACCGGCGGCTTGCCCTCGCCCAGCTCCATCGCCTCGCTGATTTCAAAGCCGCACTGGGTGCAGCACACCAGATCGCTGATCTCACACCGGCACTTGCGCAGACGAAGTCCCTCGCCTTCCGCGTCGGTGATCAGCTCCATCATTTTAGCGGAAACAGCGGTCATATGCAGGGTGAAAGCGCCGTGGATATCCAGCTTGCGCTGGCTGACGGCACGGCAGTTGACATAATCGACGTGAATATCCACCAGCAGTCTGACATTGTCGGCGGTATTGTCAAAGGGCAGCGACGCCTTGAAGGGATAGAGACGGTCGCAGCATCGGATTTTTTTATCCCGGTCGTCCAGATAAATGATGGAAACGCGCGCGCTGCCCTCCACGGTGAGCGCGTCGCTGCTGACTTCGCGGGAAGTAATCATCGGCTCGAGACGGCATTTGAGCAGCCTGCCGATATCGGGGCAATAGTCCGGCAGCGTAAAATCGACGTCCACCGCCTGCTCGCAGTTGCCTTCCAATAACACTTCCTTGGCGAATACGGATTCACCGGTCGCTTTACATTCCATGAGCTTCTCTCCTTTGGGGGAAGTACCGTTTTGGTGCTTCGGTTGGTTTCTGTTGCATTCATATGCAGACCATGTCCCGGTTATGCCTGTATTTTTATACAGCACAAAAACAGCCGACGCTTCCCGCCCGGAAAGCATCGGCTGTTGTGTGATTTTTTTCAAATAATTATTATAATAACATACTATTCCTCATTAGAATCTACTTTTTTCTCTTCCGTGTCTGCTTCGTCCGGATTCTCTTTCAGCAGGAAAATGTGCGCGGAAAGCGGCGCGAGCTGCACCGTCACGCTGCACGGAAAATCCTTGTGGGGATAGGGCGAAACCGTCTGGGGAGGGTTCTGCGTCAGACCGTCGCCGCCATAGGCAACGTCATCCGTACACAGCAGTTCCTCAATCATTCCCTGATGCTTCAGCCCCAGGATATAGCGGTACTGGGGATTGGTGGAGAGGTTGAGCGCCACGACGACTTCCTGACCGCCACCCCGGCGGATATAAGTGAAAAGATTGTTGTAATCGTCGGTGGGGTCAATCCACTCAAACCCGATGCCGTTGTAATCCATCTCCCACAGCGACGGATACCAGCGGTAAATCTGGCTCATCTCCCTGAAGAAGGCGTAGAATTTGGCGTTGTATTCATTCTGGAGGTCGTACCAGTGCAGTTCCTCGGTGATTTTCCACTCGTCGAGCTGGGCGAATTCGTTGCCCATGAAGTTGAGCTTTTTGCCGGGGTGGGTGAACATATAGACATACAGCGCGCGGCACTGGGCGAATTTCTGTTTGGCGGTTCCCCACATCTTGCCCAGAATCGACTTCTTGCCGTGGGAGGATTCGTCGTGGGAAAACGGCAGCAGATAGTTTTCCGCCTGATAATAATCCATCGAAAAGGTGATCTTATTGTGACTGCCGCGGCGGAAGAAGGGGTCGAGCGAAAAATATTTGAGGGTATCGTTCATCCAGCCCATGTCCCATTTGTAGTCGAAGCCCAGATGCCAGTGATCGGCATACCGGGAAGTGACATTGTAATAGGAGCTGGAATCCTCCGCGATG
>CAMJHU010000115.1 GCA_946405565.1 uncultured Clostridia bacterium | reverse complement strand
CAGAACCCATCGGGTGAAGTGCGCGGGCGGCGTAAGCCGTATACGCCCCGGACGCGGGCAGCAAGGCAAAAGCCCGGACGCGAGAGATGCACTTCTCTCCGTCCGGGCACGAAAGAACGTCCCATACAGCCAACCCATATCCAGCCGCGTTTTTTTCCCAGCGCGCCAAGTCCGGTTATCCGTCATCCCGGTAATCGAGCGACAGAGGGCGCCTGCGCGGGAATAACCAAAGGCGGTCAGGCGTGTAAGCCGGTTTTGGCTTCAAACTCCGGAACCGTCATACGGGCTTCCTCCGCGGCTTGTGCGAGCGTCAGAACCCCCTTTTTAACCAGACTGACAAGGGTGCCGAAAATCCCCTGTTCCAAGCCCTGTTCCAAGCCCTGTTCCAAGCCTTCCGCCAAGCCCTGTTCCAAGCCCTTCTCCATGCCTTCCGCCAAGCCTTCTGCTTTGGCGTCAAATCTCATTTCTTCAATGGCAACACACATATTTATGCTCTCCTTTCCTTCTTCATATGGCAGGTCTGCGCCTGTTACGATGTTCAGCATATCGGCAGTCTTTCGGGAAACATGCCGGTACGCCTCGTCCTCTTTTACCAATTTCTGCAATTGGGTTTTATTCAATGAATGCTTCATAAACTGCAATGCGATACGCAGTTCGGTATGGAATTTGTCAAAATCCGTATCGGGTATCTGTGCGGGGGCAATGAGGTGCAGATGATAATTGTCCACGAAACGCAGTATCTCCGCGTCGGCTGACAGCATTTCATACAAATCGGTCGGCGCCGTCCACGGTTCCGCGCCGAAGTACAGCGTCAGCGTGATCACCGGCAGCAGCTTATCCGTCCGGTGAAAGCCCGATAGGAATTCCGCGCCGGTTTCGGGTTTTGACTTACCTTTGCGGTGCGATTTTCCCGCTTCCTCCACCTGCGAAACATACTGCATCGCGTCATACAGCATATTCCGCACCGGCATCGCGTAGTGAATCTGGGACTGATTTTCAATTCCCAGCAGCAGATAAGCCGCCTTGCCGTCCCGCATGACCGTCACCGTTTTCAGGATATCCCTGTACTTCTGTATCGGTACCGACGCCTCACCGTTTTCCCCGTAGGGCAGAACAATCGCCGTGGTGTCCACCGGTCGGAGCTGCTCCGGCTTGATGCGCTGCTCGCCGCCGTACAGCAGAAAATTAAACGCGTCCGCAAAAATCGCGCTGTCCTGCATATATTCCTTGGTCACGATATCTTTGTCGCCCATCGCGCTCACGCTCCTTTCCTGCCTTTATTATACCGCTTTTTTTACTAGCTGTCAATACTGTCAATCTGTCAATAGCGCCCTGTGCCAAAACGGAACAATGCACGCCCCGGGCGGATTTATGTGGATTTGGCGAAATCGGTTGAAGATATTGTTTTTTGCGTAGGAATTTGGTATAATCAATTCAATCCCTTTCATTCTTTCCGCAGAGGACTTGATGGTCATGAAAAGAATCCTTGCCTGCCTGCTGGCAGGCTGTATACTGCTCGGTCTGATGACCGCTTTGCAGATCAATCCCGAGCTGCTCCCGGAGGACAATATTCTGGTGGATCGCAACCCTGACGCGGTGGACCAGCAGGCGCTCTATGACGAACTCTTTGACCTGCACAGCACCGTGCAGATCGACGTCAATCTCTCCCGCGCCGAAATCGCCAAATTGCAGGAAGA
Organism: uncultured Clostridia bacterium; assembly: GCA_946405565.1. Taxonomy (GTDB): domain Bacteria; phylum Bacillota; class Clostridia; order Oscillospirales; family Acutalibacteraceae; genus RUG762. The sequence goes on along the minus strand of CAMJHU010000115.1, from coordinate 4,946 downwards.
TTACATGGCATACAAGGCGATCGGCTCCAAGTCTCCCATCTATCGCCGGGCGGTCAGCGTGACCTTTACGATCAACGGCAAAAAGTACGTTGTCGAGGACGTGGGCATCCGGCTCAAGGGCAACACCACCCGCAGTAATTTCTATAACGACGTGCTGGGCATCTACAATCTTGTCCATTTCAAGCTGCACTTCGGGCAGACCTTTGAAGAACGGAGCTATTATTCCGTGGACGCGGAGAACTGGTCCGATGAGGATGCGCGGCAGGCGCGTCTCAACCGTACCTTCGCCACCCTGCAGAAAATGGAACTCAAATGGAACAGCAACGCCGATAATACCTATGTCCGCACCGCCTATATAAACGATATGTTCCGGGATTACGGCATCCCGTCCCAGCGCTGCGTGCTCGCGGACCTGCGTCTCGGCGGCTGCCGCGTGGGAATCTACCGTCTCTTTGAACCCATCGACGAGACCTTTCTGAGCCGTTATCTTTCGCCCGAGGATTTCGGCGGCGACCTCTACAAAGTCCGGTTTATCAGTCATTCTCCCGCCAATTACACCCTTGCCAACAGCTACGGCATCGACAGCAAGAATAACAATATCTACCACAACTTTGACCTCAAGACCAATCGCGACACCTCGCAGCATGAATCTCTGCGGCACCTGCTGGAAGTCATCAACAAGCCCGGCGTCACCAAAGAAGAACTCGAGGAAGTGGTGGATATCGACTGGCTGGCGCGGTTCAATGCGGTCAACTTCGCGGCGGGCAATCAGGACGATCTGCGCTTCAATTACAACACCCACTATCTCTACTTGCGCAAAAGTGACGGCAAAGCCATCTTTCTGCCCTATGACTGCGAGGTCTGTCTGGGCGATACCTATTCTTGGAACCCTTCCGGCGACGCGCTGACCGATATGTCTCCCTATGAAGACACATCCTTCCGTACCGGCGTGCAGGACAATCCGCTGGAGCGGCAGGTGGTACTGGAGGACGGCATGTTTGTGGACCTTTACACCCGGTATCTCCGCGATGTCTGCGACAGCAAGTGGCTCACCGAGGAACACTTCCGCACCTATTACGACGCCGTGGCGCCCCATTATGCCGACCGCGTGCTGCCGTCGTACAGCTATATGAGCACCCTGCATATGGATACCTCCTTTACCATGGATGCCTGTAACGGCAATATGCCCGTCGGCGAGTTCATGGAGAAGAAGAAGGAGAGAATAAGAAATAGTGAATAGTGAATAGTGAATAGTGAATAGTGAAGAGTGAAGAGTGAAGAGTGAATGGGAGGAATGACCGTGTACGGAAAAGACGAGAAGGCGAAAATGCTGTCGGGAAAGCTGTACCATGTGAGCGGGGACGAGCGGCTCGCAGTCGACGAGAAGAAATGTCGACGGCTGGTGCGTCTCTACAATGCCCTCACCGAGGATGAAAAAGCACAGCGCCTTCCCCTTCTGAAGCAACTGCTCGGCGGCTGCGGTACGCGCTGTACCTTCGAGCCGCCGGTGCATTTCGATTACGGCTGCCATACTTACATCGGCGAGCATTTTTACGCCAATTTTGACTGCGTGATTCTCGACGTGTGCAAGGTCACCATCGGCGAGCAGGTGCGGCTGGGTCCGCGGGTGAGCATTTTTACGGTCGGACACCCGATTGACCCGGATGTGCGTGCCGAGGGATTCTGCTGCGGCAAGCCCGTCACGATTGGCAACAACGTCTGGGTCGGCGGTCATACGGTCATCAACCCCGGCGTGACCATTGGCGACAATACGGTGATCGGCTCCGGCTCGGTCGTGACCAAAGACATTCCCCCGAATGTCATTGCCGCGGGGGTGCCCTGCCGTGTCATCCGCGCCATTACCCCGGAAGACAGGGCTTTCTGGGAGGCGCAGCGGGAAGAATACCTTGCTACGAATGAATAGTGAATTAGCTGCCGACAAGCGGCAGCGTGAAGGAAGCGCTTCGCGCTTGGAATATAGAATCGAGGAAGCGCTTTGCGCTTGATGTAAAAAATAACGCCAAAATCCCCCACGGTTTTGTCCTATCTTTGGCAGTTTGGCTAATTGCAATCGGGGGGGATTTGTATTATAATGACAAAGTATTTTGGTGAGTTTTAGTTGTCTGCACATTTTTCAGACGGAAAGCAGGTTGGGATGATGGATAAAGAGATCAAAGGAATCACAGAGGAAAAATTTGTATTTGTAGACGAAGGCGCGTCGGAGGGGCTGTATGAACCGGACGCGGAGCAGGTCGTGAGCATCAGCGACGATGTGTTTTATCAGGAATTGGCGCAGGATGTGCTGGAAAACAATGTGCAGAACAAAGTTGCCAAAGAGATGGCGGCTGCCGTTGTGTCGGATGTACCTGATGAAACGGTATTATTCGTGGAGGAAGCCGCCTCCGATGCCGACTATGCGCTGCCGGTGGTGTCGGTCAACGACGCGGCAGCCGTAGCCGATGAGATGGAAGAAGCTGACGAAATCGACGAGGTTGACGAAATCGACGAAATCGACGAGGTTGACGAAATCGACGAAGCTGATCAGGAAGCCTTTAATGCATGGGAGGAAGTTTCCGGAGAAGCAGCCGACAGCGAATCCGATGAGGAAACAGATGAGCTGGCAGCCGACCAAGTGTTTTCTCTCCCGGATGAGGAAGCCGCGGAGGACGACAATGACGAGGAAGCATACGCGGATGAAGCGGATGAAGCCAACGGCGATGAGGAGTATCTCCCCGTTTTTGAAACCCATTTTGCCGACGACACCGTGTATTCTCTCCGCGAGACGATGGATGAGGTCTTTGAGCAGCCCGAAAATGTATATGCCGTCGAAGAAGCCGAACCTGTCGTCGAAGGAAAAGTGGACATCATGGATTATCTGACCGACGAGGCGAAGTCCGAAATCGACGCGATGTGCGATGATACCGCAGCAGCAGAGCCGTCCGAGGCGGCGCCCGCGGAGGATACCGGCAAGACCCAGGTCTTTGAACCGGTTGCCGTGGAGAGCGGCTATGTCGATATTGACGACGAACCCCAGAAGCTCAGGTCTGCCTCCTCCTCTTCTCATAGCGGTTCTTCCCACCATCACCATCACCGCAGACATATCAGCAAACGGCGCATTGCCAAAGGCGTTATCCAGATCGGCGGTCTGCTGTTGGTCGTGACAGGCGTCACATGGCTGGTGGGTCAGGCGGCATTCGGTGCCTATGGCGGCAAACGCGGCGGAAATGACACATCTTCTCAGCTTCTTTATGGTTACAGTTCCCATCCTGTCTCTTCCGAGGACGGCTACGGCGTCAGCTCCGCCGAGGAGGAATTCGATGTGGATTCCCTCACCCTCGGCGACAAGAACGAACTGGTACTGAAAGTCCAGCGGGAACTGTATTCCCTTTCCTATCTCAAGCGCTCCGACGTACACGGCACCTTCGACAGCGTCACCAAGGAAGCTGTCGCCGCCTTTCAGGAGGCGAGCGGCATGGAAGCGACGGGTATTGTGGACAGAAATACCTATTATGCGCTGTTTGATATCGACGCGTGGCTTCCTACCACCGTCACCACTGAACTGCCCACCGATGTGACCTCCGCCTCCGACCCCGACGACGACGAGGAAGTATTCTCTCTGCCGGATGAGGATGCCGAGGATGCCGACGCTACTACCGCTTCCACCACCGGCCCCGCTACCACCTACAGGACTACCACCACCACTCAACCCACTGCTACCACGACCAGAAAGACCACAACTACCACGGAATCTACTACCAAGAAAACAACCACCACGACTACTAAAAAGACGACCACTACCACAAAACCCACTACTACCACGACCAAGAAGACCACTACCACCACGACTACGAAGAAGACGACCACTACCACAAAACCCACTACTACCACGACCAAGAAGACCACTACCACCACGACTACGAAGAAGACCACCACTACCACGGAACCCACCACGACCACTACCACCACGACTACGAAGAAGACCACCACTACCACGAAACCCACCACGACCACCACCACTGCCACCACCGAGAAGCCGACCGAGCCGACTACCTCTTCTGAAAAGCCCACCGAGACCACTATTTCCGCTACCGAGCCGGTTACCACCGAGAATCCGACTACAACCTCTACCACCGAGAGCGGAAATAATGAATAGTGAATGGGGAGGAAAGGACGCATTTATGATCAATGTAACCATTAACGGAGTAAACAAGCAGTTTGAAGAACCGATTTCAGTCAAGGACATTGTGAACGCGTTCGGGAATGATGTCTCGCAATATACTTGCGCTGTCGTGATTGATGGCACAATGTATGACCTCGATCATACCGTCGAACAGGATTGTACCATCGAGCGGCTCACCTTCCGCGATATCCAGGAATGGCGTCAGAAAGAGGGAAAAGCGGTGGACGTGACGCGTGAGGGGGAATCGGTTTCCCCTGTCGATACGGGAATCACCGAGATGGATGCCGCTGCCCTTTTGGATGATTCGGCTATCGAAGACCTCTTTTCACAGGATGTATTTGAGGCGATGGAAGATGAGATTCGTCAGATGGTGCAGGGCGCTTTTGATGAGGACGGCGTTACTTTGACGCCTGACCGCGCGCTGCGTCTGTTGGATGAAGCCGAGGCGATATTGTCCGAGGAGCCCGTTGCGGAATCCGTTGCGGAAACGGTTGCGGAATCCGTTGCGGAAACGGTTGCGGAATCCGTTGAGGAACCGATTGAGGAATCCGTTGAGGAACCGATTGAGGAATCCGTCGAGGAACCGATTGAGGAATCCGTTGCGGAAACGGTTGCGGAATCCGTTGCGGAAACGGTTGCGGAATCCGTTGAGGAACCGATTGAGGAATCCGTTGAGGAACCGATTGAGGAATCCGTCGAGGAACCGATTGAGGAATCCGTTGCGGAAACGGTTGCGGAATCCGTTGCGGAAACGGTTGCGGAATCC
>CAMJHU010000114.1 GCA_946405565.1 uncultured Clostridia bacterium | reverse complement strand
TTGGCAAGCTGGAAAACGACGACGTGACGGGCGCGATTTCGCACGCCACCGTGACCACTGCCATTGACCTGAACGCCAAGGCCATCATCACCGTTACCAAGGGAGGCGGTACCGCGCGCCAGATCAGCAAGCACCGTCCGCCCTGCCCGATCATCGGCTGCACCCCCGACCCGAAGGTGGTGCGCCAGATGAACCTATCATGGGGCGTCACCCCGCTGCTCATTCCCGAAAAGACCAGCACGGACGAACTGTTTGAATGCTCCGCCAAGGCAGGTGAGGACGCGGGTCTGATCAGCTCGGGCGACCTCACCGTCATCACCGCCGGCGTGCCGATCGGCATTTCCGGCACGACCAACCTGCTCAAGGTGCATCTCGCGGGCAACATTCTGGTGTCCGGCAAGGGCATCGGCGAGGGCAAGGTCTGCTCGAAGATCTGCGTGGGCAAGACCGAGGAAGAGATTGCCGCCAAGTTCCAGCCGGGCGATATCGTTGTCATTCCCCAGACCAGCAACCGTCTGCTCTCCGTCATGCGCAAGGCGAAGGCGATTGTCACCGAGGCAGTGGGCGTGAATTCCCATGCTGCCATTGTGGGCATGACGCTGGGCATCCCCGTACTGACCGACTGCAAGAATGCCGCCAGCATTCTGAAAAACGGCACCACCGTCGTAGTGGATGCCGATAAGGGCATTGTGTACGGCGGCGACAAGATCAATTAAACCACCCGTTACCGAATGGAGGAATTACCGGTGCCTTATATCAATATCAATACCAATGTAACCGTTTCCAAGGAAAAGGAAATCGCGGTCAAGACCCGGCTGGGGCAGGCCATTTCGCTGCTGCCCGGCAAGAGTGAGAGCTGGCTGATGGTGGGATTTGAACCGGAAACTTCGCTGTATTTCAGGGGAGACGGTCAGCAGCGCATCGCCTTTGTGGAGGTCAGCGTCTACGGCAAAATCAACCGAGCCGCCGCCGACAGGCTTACCGCCGCGATAACCGACATTCTCCGTGAAGAACTCGACATGCAGCAGGTCTATATCAAGTATGGGGAGGTCGAGATATGGGGGTTCAACGGGAGCAATTTCTGATGTGCAAGGGTTGATTCCCTTATGGGATGAACGATGTCTGATAAATATAGAATTGTCTTATCCAAAGAAGATTTTTCTCCGGATGAGTGTGAATTGATTAAGGAAATGGCAGGGTATGATCCGGACTGTGCCGACCCGAAGGCGGAACTTGACCGCTGTCTGGGGGATTATCTTGCCTTTCAGAAGCTCTATGTCTGTGCTGCCCGCAAGCTGCGCACCAATCTGGAAAATCTGGAGATGGATTACCGCGTGCAGTACGATCACCGCGTCATTCGCTCGATTGACAGCCGCATCAAATCGGTCAAGAGCACCTACGGAAAGCTGGTGCGAAGGAACCTGCCGCTTACCATCGAGAGCGCCAGGAGCAATCTCACGGATATCGCGGGTATCCGGGTGCTGTGTGCCTACATCCGGGATATCTACGAGATTCGCCGACGGCTGCTGGCGCAGGACAACATCAAACTCATGCGCTGCTCGGATTATATTCAGCACCCCAAGCCGAGCGGCTATCGCAGTCTGCACCTGATTATTTCGGTCACGCTTCATCTGCCCGATCAGACGGTTACGGTTCCTGCCGAGATACAGCTTCGCACGGTGGCGATGGATTCGTGGGCGGCGCTGGAGCATAAGCTCAAGTACAAAAATCCCCGCGGCGTTTCCAATGAAGTTGCCGCGCAGCTGCGTGAATGTGCTGATGTGATTGCCCGGACCGATGAGCAGATGCAGCGCATTTACGAATCGCTGTTTGTGGATGCGCCATAACGGAAATGAAAAGGCTCTCACGATTTTTTCGCGGGAGCTTTTTTATCATTTTTGCAAAAAAACTTGCTATCTTCCCAAATCAATGGTATAATAATTTCAATTGCTTTTCGACGACGGAAAAAGCGTCCACCGGGAAAGAGGTGAAGGGAATGACAACCGACCGGACAGACCGGCGTTCAGAGCGAATGATTTCACTGCTGATCACGCTGTCCATCGCCGCGGCATTTGTGAGTGCCGCCATGATAGGCGTTCTGTACTACGCGTCATACGCGTCGCGCTCCGCCCGTCAGACATTCGCGGAAGAGATGCCGGTGAGCGGCGCTGCCGTTGTCAGGGGAAACCGGCTGACGCTGGATATGGCGATGACCGATGTGGTGCAGGGCATTTCGGACAGCGAACTGACGGAACTCAATCTCTACGGTTTCCCGCAGGGGGATTCACCCTATTTTATCTATGTGGAAAAGGGCGCGCATACGCTCTCGGTGTTCGGCAAGGACAGCTACGGACTTTACACCAACCGCATTGCCACCTGGTACACCGGCACCGGCAAAAGCGATATGCTCACGCCGGTGGGAATCTTTGCGGTGGGGGAGAAGGAAGAATGGCATCAATGGCCGTCCGGCGCTTATTCCCCCTACGCCACGACGTACAGCAAGGTGCGCAACCATTACGGCGGACTGTTCATTCACGGTCCGATCTACTATTCACAGAATTTCTATTCGGTATCCGGCGGCAGTGTGCTGTATATCGGCACCAACTGTTCTTCGGGATGCCTGCGAACCGAAACCGAAGCGGCGTATTTCGTCTATCAGATGTGTCCGGAAGGGACGCAGGTCAAGATTGTGGACGGTTCCCCGCTGGGATTTGTGCCGTACCGCAATGTCTATGTATCCAATCAGCAGACCGCGCCGAGCATTGAGAAATTCCAGCTGGTGAGCGTGACGCCCGACGCGATTGCCTTTGCCGAGGATTCCCACAGCATGACGGTGGGGGAGGTGTACTGCCCCGAAATCCTCACCACGCCTTCCTATGCCCGCTGTTTGGAAGGAACATGGACGTCCAATCACCCCGATATTATCCGGGTGTCGGGCAACGTGATCCGCGCGGTGGGAACCGGTTCCGCCATGGTCACGCTGACCGCCGATCACGGCAGGCTGTCGGCATCCATGTGCATTCAGGTGAAGGCGGGCAAGGTCGATACCGCCGCACCCCCGCCTGACGTCACGGGCGAAAACGCCGATCTCAGCAGCGAGGATATTCTGGAAAACTATCAGCCCATCGCCTTTGACCTGCTCCGGCTGAAAGTCAACGGCACGGTGTACAGTCTCGACGAACCCGTCCAGCCGTTGCTGCGGGAACTCGGCAGCCGGGACTATCATCTCGAAACCTATCAGAGCTGTGCTTATGTGGGGGAGGACAAAGCCTATTCCTACACCTTCTTTTCGGGCGGCAAGGTGGGCAAATGCACCATTTCCACCGTGCCGATGGTCGCGGGGGAGGACAATATCTGTGAAATCAGCGTGTGCGGCGTGATCAATGCCATGCTCGAAACCACCCGCGGGATTCGTCTGGGCGACAGCCGCGCCGACGTGGAGACGGCTTACGGCAGGTATTACACGGAAGTGCTGGTGGTCAACGGCGACAGCGATTCCTATATCAAAATGACCTATTGGGCGGGCACTCCCAACAAATCCGGGCAGCCCTCGCTCTATTTCTATCTGGAACCCGACAGCGGCGAGGTTATCGGCATGGGCATTTACAGCGGGCGGAATTTCCTGTAATTTTTTTATCACGAAGGGAGAGAAATATCACATGGTGTTCAGTTCCGCGATTTTTCTCTTTGCCTTCTTTCCGTTCTATCTGCTGGCGGTGTCGTGTGTCAGAAATATCAGAGTGAGCAACGCGATTTTGCTGGTCATGAGCCTGCTGTTCTACGCGTGGGGCGAACCGGTGTATCTGCTGCTCATGCTGGCTTCGATGGGAGTCAATTATCTGCTTGCCCTGCCTGCCGAAACCTGCCGTGAGGACGACCGCATCAAGCGGCACGCGATGGTTTCGCTGATTGTGGTCTTCAATCTGACGCTGCTGGGCGTCTTCAAATACGCGGGGTTCGCGGTCGCAAGTCTGAACGCCCTGCTGGGAACCGGACTGCCGGTGCCGGAGATTCCGCTGCCGGTGGGCATTTCCTTTTTCACGTTCCAGACTATGAGCTATGGCATTGACGTCTACCGCGGGACGTGCGATGTGCAGCGGCAGCCGGTCAAATTCATGCTCTACGTCTCGTTTTTCCCGCAGCTCATCGCGGGACCCATCGTCAAATATCACGATATCGAGGCGCAGCTCGGTCGGCGTTCTACTGACGCGGGTGAGATTGCCGAAGGAATACGGCGGTTCATCATCGGACTTTCCAAAAAACTCCTGCTTGCCAATGTGTTCGGTCAGACCGCCGACCGTATTTACTCCCTCGACAGCGGCGATCTCAATATCCTGCTGGCGTGGGCTGCGGCGATCACCTACTGCCTGCAAATCTATTTCGATTTTTCCGGCTATTCGGATATGGCAATCGGTCTGGGACGCATGGCAGGCTTCACCTTTATGGAGAACTTCAACTACCCTTATATCGCCGGTTCCCTGCGGGATTTCTGGAAACGCTGGCATATTTCGCTCACCACTTGGTTCCGGGAGTATGTCTATTTCCCGCTCGGCGGCAACCGGAAGGGTTCACTCCGCACAGGCGTCAACCGCATGACGGTCTTTCTGCTGACGGGATTATGGCATGGCGCGATGTGGACCTTTGTACTGTGGGGGGCGTTTCACGGTGTCTTTCAGCTTCTCGAGACCTGCGCCGTTCATCCCCAGCGCTGGAAGCGCCGGTTTCTGGCGCATCTCTATACGCTGGCGGTAGTCGCGGCGGGATTTGTGATCTTTCGGGCGGAAGGTGTGGGACAGGCGGGCGTGATGATCGGCAATCTGCTGATCGGCTTCCGGTTTACCGAAACAGGGCTGGCGGAAATCATGGCGTTATGCACGCCGTTCCACTTGCTGATGCTGGCGGTGGGGATTGCCGCGTGTACGCCTTTGCTGTCGGATACCGCCGGACGGCTGGCGGTAAAATGGGAAAATCGTCAAGCGGTGATTTTTGTGAAATACGCCGTCAGTCTGGTGTTGCTGGCGCTGTGCGTGATGTCGCTGGCGGCGTCCACCTACAATCCTTTTATCTATTTCCGCTTCTAGTGATTTCATGGGGAGGTGTGGTTTTGAGAATGCAGCCGAAACAGGCAGTGAGAATCGCGTATATTGCGCTGGTTGCGTCGGTTTGTACGCTGCCGCTGATAGGGAGCTTCTTCGGCTGGGGCAGCCAGTCCACCGAAAACCGCACCATGCTTGCCCTGCCCAAACTCTTGGAGACAACGGAGGATACCACCCGTATTGACACCCGATACACCGCCAAACTCGGCGATTATTATGCTGAACATTTCGGCTTCCGTCAGGAGCTGGTGACGGCGGACGCGTGGCACAACGAAGCGCTCTTCGGGCGGTCGGTCAACGACAAGACCACCGTTGGGCGGGACGGCTGGTATTACCTCAATGAGACGCTCGGCGATTATACCGGCGAGGCGGCACTCTCCGAACGGGGCATTTACCGGTTGCAAAAGACCATTGCCCTCATGAACGGCTACGCGGAAGACAACAATATCACGATGCTCTTCTTCGCGGCGCCCAACAAGAACAGCATTTATCCCGAACATATGCCGCGCCATATCCGGCGCAGCGCTCAACCCACCAACCTCGACCGGCTCAACCGGGTGATGGGCGGGCGGAGCTATTATCTGGACATGAAAAGCGAACTGCTGTCGCTCAAAGAGTGTCAGCCCCGTGACATCTATCTCTGCCACGACAGCCATTGGAACAACCTCGGCGCGCTGGCAGCCTACAATGCCATACAGCGCAGTCTCAACGCGCATATCGCGCAGTACGATTACCTGCCGGTCACGGTGGAGGAAGCGGACATCACCGAAACGCGTGTGGCGGGCGATCTGACCAATACGCTCTATCCTTCCCTTCAAAAGACAGATGTGCAATACGATCTTGGCATTGCGCAGAACTTTGCCGCCGACCGTCCGCTCACCGACCTCATGGCGGAAATCAACACCACCTGTCAGGGACGGTATTACAGCGCCATCTGCTATCGCGATTCCTTTTTCAACGCGCTCATCGGCGTGATGTCCAATGCCTTTGCCAAGGTGCGCTATACGCGGGCGTTTCCCTACGATATGACCGCGGCACGCAGCGGCGGCTGTCAGATTGCGGTGGTGGAAATCGCGGAACGGCACCTGCCGCTGCTGCTCGAAAAAGCGCCCATCATGGAAGCGGTTCAGACCAGACTGCCCGGCAAACGGGGCTATGCCAACGCCGAGCAGTCTTGCAATTTTGCCGATAACGGCGAATTTCTCCTTTTCAGCGGACGGCTGGGCGACTGGGCGCCGTTCAGGGACAACAGTGATATTTACATTGAGCTGCGCGGCGTCGGCAGCGGTAAATCCTATGTGTACGAGGCGTTTCCCATCTGCGAAGGACGTGCTTCCACCGATGACGGATTTTCCGTGCGTGTCGGCAAATACAGCCTGCCCAATGATGAATATGATATCTATCTGCACGTCGGTGACAGCAACGGCACCGTCTACGCGAAATTAATACTGGAACCATGAAAGGTTGATACAAAATGGATCAAATGGAACACATCGAAACCACCGCGACGGAAGCGGCAGCGGCATCTTCAAACGGTGTCAATGTTTCCGTTGAATGGCAGAC
>CAMJHU010000113.1 GCA_946405565.1 uncultured Clostridia bacterium | reverse complement strand
GCTTGCGTGTTTCGGCAAGTGAAATGTATCAATTATTTCTGCATAGTTCCTTAGTTTTTCGCTTCCGTCGCGACGGACGCGGCAGAGCGGAAGGGTCTGCCGTCGCCGGTAAAGAAGCGGCTGAACATCTCGTAATATTCGAGACGCAGCGCCTGAATGCCGACCAGCAGCGCTTCGAGCGCCATGATGATGCCGTTGCCCAGAATCACGGTAATCCAGTAGCCCACACCGCCCATCATTTCGGCAAGCGTGAAGACCACCGTCATCATACCGGCGTGAACCAGGATAAACGCGCCCACGCGCAGGAAGCTCACCGTGTTGGACACATAGGAGAGCAGCACCTCGATCATCTCAAAGATGTTCTCGGTCAGGAAGTCGCCGAAGTGCTTGGGGAACCATTCCTTTTCTCCCGCGACAAGCTCGCTCAGCGGCTCGGCGAAGAAGATGACAATCAGCGGTATCACAATCAGGCACACCACATACGGCACCGACAGCAGCGGGATTCCGAGGAACATCTGCCCCAGCACACCGAATATCGTCGCGCCGTAGAAGATGAAGCCCGCCAGACCGTTCTGACTGAAGAAGGCGTTGCCGTATTTGTGCTGTTTGCACTTGGTGTAGACGTTCAGCAGCATGGCAATGAGCACCAGCACCACACCGATGCCGATAGCCGCGTAAATCAGCGTGATAACCGTCTCGGAATCACTCACATTGATAAGCTTGCCATCGTTGAGGGGGATGCCGGTCTTGTCGTGAACCCAGCCCCAGAAGGGATTGAGCGCTTCCTCAAAGCCGAACACCGACCCGAACAGCACGCCGAACACCGCCGAGGAAAGACCGCACAGCGCGATGCTGCGTCCGAGTTCCATCTTCTTTTTCTTCCACATGAAGAACCACGCAATCAGCGAAAGGCACAAGCCCTGTCCCACGTCGGCAAACATAATGCCGAAGAGAACGAAGTACGTAATCGCCACAAACGGCGTCGGATCCATTTCGTGATAGTTGGGCAGACCGTACATATTGACAAAGAACTCAAACGGCTGGAAAATGCCGGGATTTTTGAGCTTGACCGGCGGCGTGCGGGCAGGTTCCTCATCCGCCGTCTCAAATTTATACTCAATGCCGCCGAGTTTTTCCAGCTTTTCGGTAAACTCTTTCTCACTGCTGACCGGCACCCAGCCCGCCAGGAAGAAAATCCGGCTGTGCTGATACTTGGCGGTATAGCGCCGCAGATCGAAGTTGTTCTTGTGCCGTTCGAGATAATTCAGCACCTTGCCGCAGCGCACCGATTCCTCTTCCCAGAAGGTATCCATTTCCTGCTTCACCGCGTCAAATTTCGCCTGTAACGCGTCGCGCTGTTTGGAGAGGGCATTGTATGCTTCTTCCGGCGTACCCACCGCGGCGGGAATCCGCAGCCGCTCCCAATAGAGACTCGCGAAGATTCTGTCCACCTCGCGGATATTCTCAATCGGCGCCATGTACACACCCCACACATACTTGTCATCGCTTGCGCAGGGGAAGGTGACAATGTAGGGATTGTCGCTGTACATACTCAGCTTTTCATAGCTTTCCTTGGGCAGACGCCCGAAACGTACCTTGATAAATTCGCACTGAAAGATTTCGTCGAGCTTCATATCAAAGCCCTGAAAATGCCTGAACTGCTCCATCGAGGCGGCGCAGGCGTCGATCTCCTGGGTCAGGCTGAACTTGCTCTCCTGAAATCCCGCCAGCTTGGCGGAAGTGGCTTCGACATAATCCTTGATTTCGTCCCAGTTCATCAGCAGATCGGAATCCTGTACAGGCTCCACCTCAAGACGCGCCAGCTTGACAGCGTCGCTCAGTTTGTTGAGGTAGAGCGTATAGGGATTCTCGTCGTTGAGTGAAACAAACTCGGATTTGTCCTTGAAGAAGCTCATCGCCTGATCCAAGTGAAAATTCTCCGATGAACAGCAGGTGTCCAATACGGCATCCAACTGATCGATGCTTCCGATCACGCTCAGAAGCTTCATTTTTACAACAGCCATATCATTACTCCTTAACGGTGAAACTATATTTCAAAAATACGGCAATGATCTATGATGAAAGATTACGCAATTGTAATCATGGATTTGATTTCATCGGGCAGCACGCGATAGCGCACGCCTTCAATGATGGTGACAATATCCCTTCGTTCGATACCCGACAGCAGCATATAGGAAAACACCGCCACGGTCGGATTGGTGGAGAAGCGCATCAGATGGCTGACCCGCTTGTAACTGATACGGTTGACGATCTGATCAATCCCGGCGTCGCCGTTGTCGCCCAGTTCGCGGCCGTACACCGTCTCGCTGCGGAAAATCTCATACACCTGGTCGGCACTGTCGGCGCGGAGCATTTTGTCAAAGGTCTTCTTGGATATCTTATAGTGAAAATCAAAGACCAGCGACCGCGCCATATCCTCGCCGCAGGAACTGTAATATTTTTTGAAGCGGTAGATATGCAGAAAGCTGTTGAGTTCGCTCCGGGTACCCAGCAGTCCCAGCAGATCTTCCCTGTCCCGTCCGTGGAAATGCTTCTGGATCACCGATTCCGCGTATTGGAACAGATAGGAATACAGCGCGTGTTCGATCATGGTATATTCAAACGTACCGTCCTCGGTAAAGGACATCCCCCGCAGAATCTTGTAAAACACCGTACCGCTAATCACCCGCAGGAAGTCATGATAATCCTTTGCCTGCGCCAGACGCACCGGGTCAAAGCCGTCGCGTCTCACCGCGTATTTCGGCATCGCGAACACATATTCACTCGCGCGCCCGGCGGCAAGCAGACGGAGATACTTGAGTATCTCGCGAATCTGCATCTGATACACCACAAAGGTCCGCATATATTCTCCCGCTTCCACGCGGTATTGAGAAAGGGCGGTAATCTCCCGCTGAAACAGTTCGTCCAGCGCCGCTTCGAGCTGCCCTCTGTGGACGGTGGAATCATCGATGTTGCGCAGCGCGTAGGCGTAATGGGTGTTGTTTTTGAGATAAGCGGCGACCTCGGAGACCGTCTGACAGTTCAGCAGATCGGCAATGTTCTGGGAGGTCAGGCGCTTCCCGTACATCGCGCGGCTCTTGGTGAGCAGCACATTGGATGCCTGAGACAAACCTGCCATTACTTCTCATCTCCCGTGACACGGGCGACGATTCTCGCCACCCATTCATCGCCCATCTCGGCATAGCGGTCGTCAAGGCGCTGCTGTGCCTGCTTCTGTTTTTCGAGTATGGATTTCAACTCCGTCTCCGCGTTTTTGACCTCGGCTTTTTTAATCATTTCCACACGGTCATTGGCACGGTCCTGATATCCCTTGCGAAGCGCTTCCTTTTTGGCTCTGAGCCGATCCTCCGAACCCACCCGGAGTTTCTTGGCTTCATCGGTCAATTCTCTGGCGCGCTTATCCATTTCCACAATGCGTTCCACCATATCCTGCATAGTTCCAACCTGCTTTCCGGTTCCGAATAAACAATTACGGATATTATAAACCAAAATTCCATTTTATGCAAGCCTACAATGCACGAAAAGAAATTCTATTTTTTGGGCAAATCTGTGAAAATTGGGAGTGGTTTTCCGATGGAATCCTTCAAATGTAACAATTTTTTGAATATTTTCCGTCGCACAACTCAAAAACGTGCAGACACGAAGCTTCTTGCAGCTCCGCGCCTGCGCGACAGGGATTCATCTTTTCAATGCAGTATTCCCAAAATCTCCAGACAGGCCTCCGCGATCATAACGATCACCAGCCCGACCATAAAAACAAACGGTATCGCGTCAATGATGGCGGGAATCAAAATTAATACGCTGTTGCGGCGGGGGTGCCGTGTCTGTTTCAAATCATACACCCAGACCGTCGCGAGCGCGGAAGCCGCCATCGGCAGGAACCCGATTGCCATCATGACAAACGCCCATTCAAAATCCGTCATTGGCAGCATGGCGGCGGGATCTTCCACATGATTCGGGTGCAGACACATCGTCAGCAGCAAATACAGATTGCACCCCACGCCAATCACATAAATCACGGTCAACAGAATTTTCAGCCATTTTGCCTTTTTCATCATGCTTTCCCCCTATCTGTGATTGTCCGAACCCGACACCGACAACAGATCGTCAAATTCGTCCCACGACTGACCGCCGTCAAAGGTGTGATTATACATCGTAAAGCTGTCCGTCGAATCCTGCTCGTAGGCAGACAAATCCTTTTTGAGGTAATCGGGATACGCGAATTTCTTGGGGTTGATATACGCCGTGTAGACATACACAATTCTGCCGCCGTCCTCATCAATCAGGGCATATTCATGCGTGTGGCCAAAGCCGTCGTCCGTCACATAAGCCGGATAACGGTAGGAATCGCTGTCATACACCACCGTATTGGTGAAGGTCTGTCCGTCGTAATGGGTAATGGTCTTGGACAGCCCCTTCAACCGTTCCACCTCACCCGCCAATTGCTCCGGCGTGTAGCTGCAATCCAGCACAATATAGCCGTCCGTGTCAAACAGCCCCGTTGCCATCGCGGATTCAAAGACATTCACCTGCGCCGCACCGTCCAACGTGTCGGGAAACACCGACAAATCGGAATCCAGATCGCCCTTGTAAGCCGTCACATAATGCGTCTTGTCATAATGCTCCGCACCGCTGATTTTGTCCGTACACCCTGCCAGCGAAACAGCCATTGCCAACGCCAGCAAAATGATTACCACAGTCTTTTTCATACCATTTTCTCCCATCTGCAATGAATGATTGATGGTTTCAGTATAACAGCTGCAAAATCGTTTGTCAAGTATTTTTTATCGAATTTCAATGAATTATTTTTGAATTTCAGATTTTATCAAAACAAAACCCGCAAACCGCCGAACGGTTCACGGGTATCGTTTTTATACTGCCAATCAAACACTAATTCTTCAGGCTCTGGAGCGGAGCGGGGATTCTGCCGCCGCGGGAGATAAACTTCGCGGGGGAATAGCGGTTGACGTCCATAATGGGACAGCTTCCGAAGAGACCGCCGAATTCCATATCCTCGCCGGGCTGCTTGCCAATCGCGGGAATCAGGCGAATGGCGGTGGTCTTGCTGTTGACCATGCCGATAGCGGCTTCGTCCGCGAGAATGGCGGAGATAATCTCGGCGGGGGTATCGCCGGGAACGGCGATCATGTCCAGACCGACCGAGCAAACGGCGGTCATGGCCTCCAGCTTGGTAAGAGACAGTGCGCCGCAGCGGGCCGCGTCAATCATGCCCGCGTCCTCCGAAACCGGAATAAAAGCGCCAGACAGGCCACCGACGTGGGAACTCGCCATCACGCCGCCCTTCTTGACCGCGTCATTGAGCAGCGCCAGACAAGCCGTCGTACCGTGAGCGCCGCAGCATTCCAGCCCCATCTCTTCGAGAATATGCGCCACGGAATCACCCACGGCAGGGGTCGGGGCAAGCGACAGATCCACAATGCCGAACGGCACGCACAGACGGCGGGACGCCTCCTGCGCGACGAGCTGACCCATGCGGGTAATTTTAAAAGCCGTGCGCTTGACGATATCCGCCACTTCCGTAATATTCGCGTCAGGCACCTTGGCAAGCGCCGCACGCACCACGCCCGGACCGCTCACACCGACATTGATCACGCAGTCGGGTTCTCCCACGCCGTGAAACGCGCCTGCCATAAAGGGATTGTCCTCCGGCGCGTTGCAGAAAATCACCAGCTTGGCGGCGCCGAAGCAATTGTTGTCGGCGGTCAGCTCAGCGCACTGCCGCACGATGTGACCCATTTTCGCTACCGCGTCCATATTGATGCCTGCCTTGGTGGAGCCGACATTGACCGACGAGCACACTCTCTCCGTCTCCGCCAGTGCCTGCGGAATGCTCTCAATCAGGGCATAATCGCCGGGACCGAAGCCCTTATGCACCAGCGCGGAATAACCGCCGAGGAAATTCACGCCAACCTCCTTGGCGGCGCGATCCAGCGCATAGGCGATTTTGACCGGATTCCGGTCGGGACTGGCGGCGGCAACCATCGCCGCGGGCGTCACCGAGATACGCTTATTGATGATAGGAATGCCGTATTCCGCCTCAATGTCCTCGCCGGTTCTGACGAGATTGCCGGCATAGCGGCAGATTTTGTCATAAATCTTGTCACAGGCTTTATCGATATCGCTGTCCGCGCAGTCCAGCAGACTGATTCCCATGGTAATGGTGCGGATATCGAGATTTTCGTCCTGAATCATGTGTATGGTTTCCAGTATATCTTGTGTATTCAGCATAGGTAATAAAACTCCCGAAATTAATCTGTCAAATCATCAGCGGCATACATTGGCAAAGCACTGTCCACAACTTAGTGAAATGAACTCCCTCCGTCTCGCCTGCGGCGAGACACCTCCCTCAAAGAGGGAGGCAATTTCCGGCTCCCTCTCTGAGGGGGCTGTCGGCGTAGCCGACTGGGGGAGTGCTTAGGTTGTGGATAGTGATTGGCAAAGTCATTACACTCTGTGCATGGAATTGAAAATATCCTCGTGCATGATGTGAACCGACAGCGCGTTTTCCTCACCGAAGGCGGTAAGATCGTCGCGCAGCGTGGCAAACGGCACATCGGAGCCGGAGATATCCACCATCATAATCATCGCGAACATATCCTGCATGATGGACTGGGATACTTCCAGAATATTGACCT
>CAMJHU010000112.1 GCA_946405565.1 uncultured Clostridia bacterium | reverse complement strand
CGCCAATTAGCCGCGCAGCGGCGCGGGGTCCAGGGGGTGAGCTCCCTGGCAGGGGCGTGGGGGCAGCGCCACCACTGGGGACTGGGGCAAAGCCCCAGCAGGCAGGCTTTAGCCTGCCGAGCGAGACGAGCCACGACCCATAACGGGGAAGGGCGAATACAAACAAGGAACCCTCCAAGAACAGAAAACCGGCGGCAGTTTCCGAATTATCACGGAAACCGCCGCCGCTTTTTTTATTTTATCTGCGAAAAAAGTTCCCAAATTTTATCCTTTTTCGCCAGTCCCTCGGAAAACGCCGTGGCATTGCCGCAGGCGGTGCCGAGCCGTAAGGCATAGGCATAATCTCCCGTGCGGATAAATCCCGCGAGAAAGCCCGCCACCATTGAATCGCCCGCGCCAACCGTGCCGATCACAGGCTCTTTCAATACGCCGGAACGATAGCATAAACCGTCCTCCGCAAACAGTATCGCGCCGTCACTTCCAAGTGACACCAGCACATTCCGCGCACCCAGCCCGCTCAACTCCCCAGCGCATGACGCAATCTGCCGTTCATCCGTGAGGGACAGTCCGAAGAGTTCTGAAAGTTCCTGCCGGTTGGGCTTGATGAGAAACGGACGGTAACGCAGGCATCGCCGCAGCAGTTCCCCTGTCGCATCCACCACCGTAAGCACGCCTTTTCCTTCCAGCCGTGCCAGCATCCGCTCATATGCGTCCGGCGGGACGGTGGGCGGAATACTCCCCGCCAATACAAGGGTATCCCCCTCCCCCATCACGTCGGTTTTCGCCGCGAGACGTTCCCATTCCTGCTCACTGACCGGCGGTCCCTGCCCGTTGATCTCGCTTTCCCGGTCGGCTTTCATCTTGATATTGATGCGCGACACGCCTTTGTCCAAGCGAATCCATTCGGCATGTATGCTCTGTTCACGCAATTCCGTTTCAATCGCGTCGCCCGTAAAGCCCGCCGTAAAGCCCAGCACGGTGCTGGGCAGTTCCAGCTCCGCCAGAACACGGGACACATTCACCCCCTTGCCGCCAATCTCATAGCTCTCCCCCGTCGTCCGGTTGGTCATGCCGCTCACAAACGCGTCCATATATACGATATAATCTATGGACGGATTCATCGTCACGGTATAGATCATGGTGCTGCCCCCTGTTCAATTGCCAAAGCCTGATTTCTGTTATTTTATCACATTCCCCGGTGAAAGTCAATCCGGCGCATGGCAACCGCGGTGAAAATCATTTTTTTGAAGCATTCTGATTGAATTCTTCAATGACCTTGCGGAGATTGGTATAGGTCATCTTGCCTTCGTCGCGGTCGCTGCACACGCACAGCCCCACCTGCTCCAGACCGCCGGCGTGGTTGTCCTTGACCAGAAAGCTGACATGAAACGTCTTGGTCTCCCCCTTGTCGAGCTTGATGGAGCAAATTTGTTCTGTCACGTCATATTCGTTTTCTCGGATATAAACCTCCGGGCAATAGTTATTGTACGGCTGTTTGCCATTGTAAAGCTCCAGATAGAACAGGTTTTCAAAATAGCCTGTATCTTCCCAATCAAAGGTACTCAGCGATTCCGTAAAGTTGGCGTCAATATTGTGCAGCTCTATCGCGTATTCCAGCAGATAGCAGTCTTTGGCGAGCTGACCTGTCTCTTCATCATATCCGAATTCAATGCTGTAATCATCGTGATATACCCTGTCCTTGGGACCCGTGGCATACAGATTATCGTAGACCTTCACACCCTTGACGCGATATTGAAAATGTCCGTAATCGCTGCTGATGCTTGGAACGCCATATGTCTCGATTTCGGTCCGATACCACACCTTTTTCCATTCATCCGGGAATGTCGCGGGCGAGGTGGCAGGCAGAATCCGGAATCCGTCTGTATTCTCATATGCCTTTTCCTTGGACTTGTCGGCAGCCACCTTGCCGGGCTTCATCTCGTAGCCGTAAACCTTGATGGAACGGATATTTTGGATATCCACCGGCGTATCAAAATAACAGTGAAAGTGATCAAACTTGGAATAATCCCTGCCAAAATAATCCCCCGGCATGGAAATACCGTTCTTCTCGGTATAGGAAGTACCGTCCTTCATCGTAACCTCGATTTCCGGCACGTCAATGATCCTGAGGCTGGTATCCAGCACCTTGCCGGTACCCGCCGCTCCCGAAAAATTCATATACCACGGGTTGATAACCATGTCGGCAACGTCCTCATCCGCCGCCTGCGTAAAGCCGTAGACCTCTTCGGGAAGTGTGTAGCAGTTGGGCTTGGACACTTTTCCCATATGGAAGGCAATCTCCATATGGCAATCGTAGGGCTCGGTCAGATCACGCCCGGGAAAATTGTCCATACCGCTGTAACGCAGGATAAACTGGCTGCCGTTTGTAAAAAATTGATCTACGCGGCTGCTGAGATGATCGCCGCCGCCGTACACGCGCAGCCACGTCACGCTGTGCGCGTCGTGTTCCAGCAGCCGACGGAACGTGGACAGCCGTTCGGAAACGCCGCCGATATCTTTATTAGGATCGGCATCCGTCTCTTTGACATTGATGAGCTGGTCATACGCCCAGCAGGGCGCGTCAGTGTAACCCCCGTACTCGTTGATACGAAACATCTCATCGGTCAGCACCAGCACCGACGGGTCAAATTCCACCTTTTCGATAACATAGAGCGCGTTACCGTCACACATAGCCTGCGTGACCGTCACGGTGACACCCTTGTCGCTGGCAGTTTGGTTGACGTCAAACAACAGGTCTTCATAATGGCTCTCGGAAAGCGAATGGAAATACTGTCCGAAGGTTTTGTGCAGCGCACCGGCTGCCGCCATCGAACCTACTCCCACACTGCACGCCAGCACCACGGCGGCAGCCGCCACTGCCGGTTTCTTGAAATTCATTTTGTTCCGCATGGAAACCCCTCTTTTCACACTGCATTCTTTCACCGTCTCCGATTGGGACGCAACGCTGACTTTTTGGAATGTTTTTTCAAGAATCCGCTGTTTTGTGTCTTTATCTAATTCCAAATCTCCTGTCACTTCCTGTACAGCGTCATACGACAGTTCACGAAGCTCCTTTTCCGGCTCGAAATTCTGTTTCATGTATCCATACCTCCTTGACTGAGCAATATCGTCCGTAGCTTATCCACCGCGCGGGACAGTCGTTTTCGCACCGCCGCGTCGCTCATGTGCATCGTCCGCGCAATCTCGGCGGATTTCTGATTGTAGTAATACCGCCTCACCAGCACGTCCCTGTCCGTCTGTTCCAGCCGTTTGAGGGCGTCCACCAACGCCTGCTGTGCCAGACGCCGTTCCACATTCTCCTGCATATCGGTCGCATCAGCAGTAACGGCGGCAATTTCATCAGTCATCTCCACCATGCTGACCCGTGCGATATGCCTGCGGTATTCATCAATGCTCATACGCTTGGCAAGCGTGGAAAGATAGCCTTTCAAGCTTCCTCGTTTGAGATCAATGTCCGTGCGTTTTTCATACACGCGGCTGAACACAAAGCTGACCATTTCCTCGATGTCGTCAGCGGCAAGAACCGATCTCAATTTGCTGTACACAATGGTATAGACAAAGGACGAATAGGTTTCGATCAACTCGCGCAGTCCCTCCGACGGGTCGTCCTCCAGCAAATCGAGTATCTCTTTATCCGACACAAACTTCACCTCACTGTTTTTTTGATTGCAATGAACCGGTTCATTTGGTAAGGTTGCTCCTTACATCTGTTACATTCGGACGATATCGGAAACTGTGACGGGAATTTCTATCAAAAACAAAAAAATCCGCCGACCGCAACCCTTTGACAAGAGCCGCAGCCGACGGATTTTCAATATTCAGTGGTAAATCAAGCCAAAGTAAAATTACTTCACTTCGACGGTAGCGCCGACTTCCTTCAGCTTTGCCTCGATAGCCTCGGCATCGTCCTTGGAAACAGCTTCCTTAACAGGAGCGGGAGCGCCGTCCACCAGAGCCTTGGCTTCCTTCAGACCCAGACCGGTGATCTCGCGGACAACCTTGATGACCTTGATCTTCTCGGCGCCGGCATCCTTGAGGATGACGTCGAACTCGGTCTTCTCTTCAGCAGCAGCAGCACCGCCAGCGGTAGGAGCGGCAACGGCAACAGCGGCAGCGGCGGAAACGCCGAATTCTTCTTCAATCGCCTTGACAAGCTCGGAGAGCTCGAGAACGGTCATGGCTTTTACTTCTTCAATAATGTTTGTGATCTTCTCAGACATGGTAGTTTACCTCCATAAATAAAAATCAAAATCAAGTGGCAGAAATTACTCTGCGGCGGGAGCCTCCTCGGCGCCCTCGGACTGCTTGTCGGCAATCGCCTTGATGGCAATCGCAAGACCCTGAATGGTTGCGTTGAGACCAAACGCCAGCTGGGTGAGAAGGGTTTCCTTGGAAGGCGTCTTCGCAAGGACCTTGACTTCGTCAGCATTCATCGCCTTACCGTCAATGAAGCCAGCCTTGATGGCAAATCCGGTCTTGCTGCCCTCAGCGTAATCGTTGAGAATCTTGGCGGCGGCAATGTAATCGGTCTCGCAAGTGGCAATAGCGGTGGTACCGTTGAGCACTGCGTCATCAATTTCTACACCTGCGTCGGCAGCAGCGCGCTTGATGAGGGTGTTCTTGGCTACGGTGTAGACAACGCCCGCCTCACGGAGCTGCTTGCGGAGCTTGGTATCATCGGCAACAGAAATACCGGTGTAGTTGACGATAACGCCCGCGACAGAGGCTTTCATTCTGTCGGAGAGGTCGGCAACCAGCGCCTGCTTCTGCTCCAATACTGCTTTACTCGGCATGATAGTTTCACCTCTGAAAATATAATCACAGCCATACAAAAATGTCCGTCCCTGAACCAGCCAAGGACGGACAGAATTTTTTACAGACACAAACACAGCCTGTCACACGACAGCCTCTGTTCTCTTGAAAAAAAGCTCTGTTTCCCTCGGCAGGCGGTTTGCCGTGATGACAAACACATTGAACATGTTCCATTCATGCACCTGCTGTCTTTGGTAGCGGCGTTCGATCATGACTATGACAAAACGCCTGTTACACAGCTTTTTGATTTTACCATATGGGATACAATTTGTCAAGGGTTTTTTAAAGATTTTTACATCCACGCATCCAGACCGACCCTGATGGACGTCACCACATCGGATTCGCCGTCCATGTGAAAGACCATCGAGTAATATTCTCCCGAATAGGCGGTTTCATCCTCGTTCCATGTCAGCGGATCGGAATAATAATATTCAATCATATAGGTGTTGTCATATTCCTCATTGGTTTCCCAGCGGTGGATATAGGCATATTCCAGCCTATCCTTGGGTTTGATGTCGAAGATATCATTGGCATTGTAATCGCCGTAAAGATACTGACCGTAATCCGAATCGCTGTTGTCAAACCGCAGCTTCGGCGCGTCAGGATCCACCACAAACGACGTAATCACTTCATCGGCGGAGCAGCCGACACGCAGACCGTTGGCAAAGACGTCAGCAGGGTCTTCGCTCCATATCGTACCGAGCGTGAAATTTTCGACTTTACCGTTCAGTGTGTCAAAAAATGACAGGTGCAGTGTGCCGTAGGTCATTTCGGTATAGGAGCCGTAGATAAACTGATCTTCCGTAAACGTATTCTCGCTGTCGGGCTGACCCATTGCCGCCTTGACCTCATCGGGGGTCATGCCCAGCGTCACCTTTTCGTTGGCGGTGAGATCGCCCTTGCCAAAGCGATGCACGGTCGTCGTTATATCGCTCCCCGACAGCAAGTCAGACAGGGATACAAGGTCGGACGGCGACACGCTGTCCAGTCCGTCACAGCCGCACAGCACGCTTGCCGTCAGCATCGCAAATGCCAGCAATACACAAAGTCTTTTTTTCATAGGAATAACCTCCGTTTTTCATGTTCCATCATTTTACGCTAAATTTATATGTATAACTGTATCGCTCTCTATGTCAACGGTAAATTGCAGACAATAGGAACCTAAATTATCGCCATCATCGTTCCATATTGCTTGGTCGGCATAGTAATACTTCAAGTAATAGTATGTCAATTCATCACCGGGAAGGAACTCGTCCTCTTCACACTTCACATCTTTGCAGGCGGATTGAATCAGGGCTGTCGGCTTATCCTTGTCAGAATCATTCTTATACCACCCACCAGGCAGGTAATCGCCATACAGTATCTCTCCTACCTCTTCACCTGACATCTCGGAATACAGCGGACGCCTGTTTTCATCACAGGTAAAGGCGGCTATCACATCCTCTGCCTTGCTGCCAACGTGCAGACCAAAGGCAAACTGCGCGATATCGCTGGCTTCCGTGGAAGCTATATTCGACAGCTTAAACGCACGCTTGCCATCTCTGTCGAAAAAAAACAGCCACAGACCATCATATTGCAGCGTTTTGTTATAATCCTCATACCCGTCCTCACAACCTTCACTGATCGGCTTTCCCAGTATGTCCTTCACTTCATCCACCGTCATGCCCAGCATGAGCTTCCCGTTGACGGTCAGATCATCCTTGCCGAAACGGTGAGGCGCAGCGTGCGTGATGTCTGATAAAATACCTCCGCTTTTCCCCTGACAGCCACACAGCACGCCTGTCATCAGCATGACAAATGCCAGTAATACGCAAAGTTTTTGTTTCATGTCTGCACCCCCTGAAGCATTTATCGG
>CAMJHU010000111.1 GCA_946405565.1 uncultured Clostridia bacterium | reverse complement strand
GCGGTTCCAGTATGCTGTCCAGCTGGGGACTGCTTGCGTTTATCAAGGCGGCTGATACCCGCCGCAACGCCAGCTTTGCCGCTGCCAGAGAAAACTTCCAGACCCGCATGATGAGCGGTCAGCCGATGTATGACGCGCAGGGTCGACGGGTATCCGAGATGGAAAACCGTATCGGACGCAGTGAGTATGATTTTTCCAAGCTGGGACAGCTTGCGGAGCGCGTGCGCGCAAAGCTCATTGATATGGGGGTTTTGCGGCGGGAAGCGGACATCGACTTTGCCGCGCAGCAGGAAGAAGGCGGCGCGGGATATGTGGAAGCGGCTGAACCGGTGAAAACGGTACCGCCCGCCGTGCAAACGGCTTCCGCTGTTTCTTCTGTTCCTTCGCAGGTTCAGCCGACAATGCCTCCCCATGCTTCGGCACCTCCGTCGCAACCCATGGGAGAGCCTGTGTCAAGCGAAACCGTGCGGCGCTCCCGGCAGCGGCACCGCTATACCGGCTCGGACGATTCCGATACGGGAGAAAGCTATATCGGCAAAAAGCATCGGTATTGATGGGAAAGGAGTGCAGAACCGGATATGAAAAAGGTGAAGCGGCGCGCGATGAGCGTTTTGCTGATTATTCTCTGTCTGATGGTGGGAGTAGGCGTTTTTTCCTACCGTTTTTTCCACGATGGCAGTCAATGGGTCAATTTTACCGCCAACAAACACATCTATGCCAACGGCGTGCTGATCGGCGGCGCGATTTATGACCGGGACGGCAACCCACTGGTTCACACGGAAGACGGCGTGAGAAAGTACAGTGACAATAAAAACGTCCGCTGCGCGACGATGCACATTGTGGGGGACAAAAAAAGCAATATCGCTACCTCCCTTCAAAAAGTGTATGCCGACGAATTGATGGGATATAATATCATTAACGGCACCTATTCCGTCAGCGGCACCGGCAACAGCATTTATACCACATTGGACGCCGATATCTGTGCAGCCGCCTATAAGCAGCTTAAGGGCAAAAAAGGCGCCATGTGTATTTACAATTACCGGACCGGCGAGGTGATCTGTCTGGTCAGCACGCCGACCTACGATCCGGAAAATCCGCCTGTGATTTCCGCGGATGATGACAGTTATGAGGGCGTGTATCTCAACCGTGTGCTTTCTTCCCGCTTTACGCCCGGCTCCACTTACAAACTTGTCACGGCGGCTGCCGCGATTGATACCATCGACGATATCTTTGACCAGACCTTCGTCTGTCACCGATATGAAATTGTCAACGGGCAGAAAATCGTCTGCTCCGGCACCCATCACGAAGAGGACTTCCCGCAGGCATTGGCGAATTCCTGCAATATTGCGTTCGGCAATATTTCGCGTCAGCTCGGCTGGGAAACCACGGTGCGGTATGCGCGGCAGCTTGGCATCACCGAAGCCCATACACTCAACGGCATCAAAGTCGTCAAAGGCAGTATTGCCACGTCGGGCGGTGAAAACGAGCTTTCATGGACGGGTATCGGGCAGCATAACGATCTGGTCAGCCCGTTTGCCATGATGCGCTGCGCGGGAATCATTGCCAACCACGGGATGTGTGTGGAGCCGTATCTGATCGAAAAAATCACCGATTCCTCCGGCTTTCGCCGCACGCTTCCGGTTTCGCCCGATAGCACACGCTGTCTCAGCCGCAACACAGCCGATCAGCTGGCGGAAATGATGCGCAACAACGTTCTCACGAAATACGGTGAGGAAAATTTTCCACAAGGCATGGAAATCTGTGCCAAAAGCGGCACTGCCGAACTGGACGGCGGTCAGACTTCCCACGCGTGGTTTATCGGTTTCTGCCGGAGCGAAAACTATCCCTACGCGTTCGTATCGTTTGTGCAGAACGGCGGCAACGGTGCCAGAGTGGCTGGCGGAGCGGTTTCCAAAGTGCTGGCTGAGATACAATCCAAAACGGATGAGGCGTAAAACCAAGGATTGGATTTAATAATTTATAAAATTATGACGAAATCCTATTGACAAAGAAGTTATTTTGGTGTAGTATACTAACTAGCAATGTGAATTGCGTTTCGTTTATGCAGCTTTTGGGAAATATGGTTTGGTCAATGGGTCACTGCCTTTACGGTATTGTGTCAGGCGCGGTTGTGAGAGGAGAGGTGTCATGCGTTCTCTCTCAGAAATGACGGACAATGAGTTAATTACCCTCTCCAAAGCAGACGATCAGGAAGCGTTTGCCTGTCTGCTGGGACGTTACAGCTCAATGATACACGCCAAGGCGTCTGCCAAGGAACATTTGAGCGGCTGTGATGTGGATGATCTCTCGCAGGAGGCGGCAATTGGATTTTTCAATGCGGTAAAGAGTTTTGATCCGAACAAAGGTGCTTCTTTTCGCACATATGCCGAGTTGTGCGTAGATCGTGTATTGGTGTCTGCGGTAAGGATGTATCTCAGTCAGAAAAACCGTCCGCTGAATGATCATCGTGAGTTGGTTGAGGCGGAGATGATGAGCAATACGTTGACTGACGATTTATCTGCGTCGTCAGGGAATCCCGAAGGGCGCATATTTGAAAAAGAGAATGTCGGCAGGCTGACGGAGGCGATTGCTTCGCGGCTTACCGAGTTGGAAAAGACCGTTGTGGAGATGCGTCTCAGGGGTTTTTCTTACGAAAAGACGGCGAAGCTGCTTGGTATCAGTGCTAAGTCAGTGGATAATGCAATTCAGAGAGTAAGGAAGAAAATGAAGTCGTTTCAAACCGATTAGTTTTTTTCTTTATTTGATATCGCGGTCATCTGATGAGCGCGATATTGATAGGCACTTGTAAGAACAGATGCGGCGGTACCGTTGCTCTGTGTTGCGAGGCACCCCCATTTCATTTCTCAAAGCGAGGTATTTTATCATGTACGAAGACAAGACTCTCAGATGCAAAGATTGCGGCAAAGAATTTATTTTCACCGCAGGCGAACAGGAATTCTATGCCAGCAAGGGCTTTGAAAACGAGCCCCAGCGCTGCAAAGAGTGCCGTGACGCAAGAAAGAATGCGTCGAGACAGCAGCGTGAGCAGTATACCGCTGTTTGCGCGGCTTGCGGCGGTGAGGCAAAGGTTCCCTTCAAGCCCACGGACGGCCGTCCGGTTTATTGCAGCGAGTGCTTTGCAAAGATGAAGGAAAACTAATCGGATTGTTTTTCTGCTTGATGACGCTTTGCCAAGGATCATTGACATGAGATTTTTGTTGATAGTATAAATGATCATAGGAATTACCAACAGAACCTGTTCAACCGAAAGCATTGCCAATCCAACGGTCGTGGAAGAGCCACAGCGCTCTTTCACGACCGTTTTTTGTGTCTTTTGGGGCGGTGCGCCATACTATGAAAACAGGGGGATCAGGGAATGACGGGGATCAATCAGACCGATAAAAAAAACAGGCTCTAAAAAAACGCTGAGGAGGGACTGCTATTGGATCAATCCATATTTGCTGTCATCGGGGGCGACGCGCGTCAGGCTGCGCTTGCCAATCTGTTAGCCGGAGAGGGCGCGACTGTATATTGTGCCGGATTTGAGCAGATGCCCCATCTGTTGATCGGCACCGCTTCCACCGACCCGCTGACGGCTGTGCTGATGTCGGATATCATCATTTTGCCTATGCCTGCCACCCGGGACGGCGTGACGCTCAATGCACCGCTCAGCCAGTATCGTATTGCGTTGGACAGAGAATTCTGCGAGGCACTGCGGGGCAAAACGGTCTTTGTCGGCATTGCCGCTCCCTTACGGAGCGTTTCTTCTGATTACGCCAAGCTCAATCTGCTGGACTATTCCGCCAATGAATCGTTTCTGCTGCGCAACGCACAGGCAACTGCCGAAGGCGCGTTGGCGGAACTGATTGTCCATGTGCCGCGCACCGTCTGCGGCAGTCAGATTCTGATAACAGGCTGCGGAAGAATTACGCGTTCGCTGGCGCCAATGCTGCGGACACTTGGCGCGGAGGTCGCGGTGGCGGCACGCAGACCGAGCGATCGGGCATGGGTTACCTCGCAGGGCATGGAAGCGCTGACGTTTCCCAAAGCCATCCGTCGGGCAAAGGATTTTGAGATCGTCATCAACACGGTGCCTGCGCCTGTCATCGATCATCGCTTTCTGGATCATTTGCCGTCCGGCGCCGCCATCATGGATCTGGCGTCTCTGCCGGGCGGGGTAGATACAGAGGCTTGCCAGAAGCGGGATATACAGGCGTGGCGTGCGTTAGGACTGCCGGGGCAGTATGCGCCCTTGACCGCTGCCAAAATTATCAAAGATACGGTGACGTTGATGTTGGAGGAGGAATAAAAGCGTGATGGAGAATTTTACAGGAATCCGTGTGGGATACGCGTTGTGCGGCTCGTTCTGTACCTTCCGCCGCTCGATCGACGAGATGAAGGTGCTGGCGGATATGGGCGCTAATGTGTATCCTATCATGTCGGAGAACGCTTATACGTTGGATACCCGCTTTGGACGGGCGTCGGATTTTGTGGCGGAAATCGAAGGAATCTGCGGCAGAATGGTGATACACACCATTCCGCAGGCGGAGCCGATCGGCCCTCAGAAGCTGCTGGATATTTTGGTGATTTCACCCTGTACCGGCAACACGCTGGCTAAGCTGGCAAATGGTGTGACGGATACGGCGGTCACATTGGCGGCAAAAGCCCACCTGCGCAACGCCAGACCGTTGGTGCTGGGGGTATCCACCAATGACGCGCTGGCTGCGGCTGCCAAAAATATCGGTTTGCTGATGAACAGTAAGCACATCTATCTGATTCCGCTCTCGCAGGACGATCCGGTTAAAAAGCCGAATTCGATGGTGGCGCATTTTGACAAAACGCCTGAAGCCATTCGCGGCGCGCTGGAAGGAAAACAAGTGCAGCCGTTGTATGTCTAATTTTTTCGTTTTTTGCGATATTTTGTTTCATAAGACTCCCAATGCATCCACAAAGGGAGTCTTATTTTTTTTGCAAGGAGGGCATCCTGAAAATAAAGATTGACAGTCAACTCAAACTGGTGTAAAATAAAAACATAATGAACAGAGTAGGGGAGAGGTTGACCATGCTTCTGGCGATTGATATCGGCAACACCAATGTAACGGTCGGTGTGTATGACGACAAAACACTGACATTTACGGCTCGTATTGCGACGGACCTGAACCGGACCGGCGATCAGTATGCTGTCGAGCTGATGGGGATTTTTCAATTGTATCATTGTGATGTGGCTGCGCTGGATGGCGCCATTGTGTCGTCCGTATCGCCAGCCGTGACCCAGCCGATTTGCCGGGCGGTGGGGAAGGTGACAGGTCTTTCTCCGATGATCGTGGGTCCGGGCATGAAAACCGGCTTGAATATTGCCATCAATGACCCTGCCGAACTGGGAGCAGATTTGCTTGCCGTGTCGGTGGCGGCGCGTACCAAATACCCGCTGCCCAACGCGGTGTGCGATCTGGGAACCGCCAGCACCATTTCCGTGGTGGACCAGGACGGCAAGATGATTGGCGGCATTATCTATCCCGGCATCCGCACATCGCTGATGGCATTGGTCAATAATACCGCGCTGCTCCCTGAAATCGGATATGCTGCCCCAAAACGGGTGGTGGGGCGCAGCACCATTGAATCCATGCAGTCGGGACTGATTCTGGGGGCGGCTTCGCTGCTGGACGGTATGCTGGACAGAATCGAGGAAGAACTGGGAATGCCGGTCACCGCTATCGCTACGGGCGGTTTTTCCGGAGAAGTGGTGCGCTGCTGCAAACGGCATTTTATTCAGGACGAAAATCTGGTACTGGAAGGATTGCGCATTCTCTACGAGAAGAACAAGAAATCATAAAAAGTGAATAAAAGTGGATATTGGAATAATAGTGGATATTGGAATAATGCGGTGACGCATTGTCTTCAATATAAAATAATTGCGTCGTATCCATCGTTGTGTGGAACGGCAGCAGGAGGTTTTTTTTATGAAAAAGGTCAACACATTGAAGCTCGTCGGCGTGGCGCTGTTGACAGCCATTGTGGTCGTGCTTCAGCTCGTGGGAGGCAGTATCCGGTTCGGTACTTTCTCCATCACGCTGAGTCTGGTGCCGATTGTCATCGGAGCGGCGCTCTATGGCAAACGGGCAGGCGCGTGGCTCGGATTTATTTTCGGCTGTATGACGCTGTTGGATGCGGCGCCGTTTTTCGCCGTGAATGTACCGGGAACCATTATCGTCTGTCTGCTCAAGGGTACGCTGGCAGGATTCCTTGCCGGTGTGGTTTTCAGTCTGGTCGAAAAGAAAAACACAACGCTGGGCGTGGTGCTGGCAGCGATTACCGCGCCGATTGTCAACACCGGTACGTTTCTGCTGGGCTGCTGCGTCTTTTTCTACGACACCGTCAAAGGCTGGGGCGAAGCGCTGGGATTCGACAATGTATTCGTTTATATGATTGTGGGCTTTGTGGGCGTCAATTTCCTGATTGAAATGGCAACCAATATGATTCTCTGCCCGGCGATTGTCCGTCTGATCGCGGAGGGACGAAAAGCCGTGGGTTCCAAGAGCAACCATAAACAATCCAAAGCCTAGTTCAGGTCAAAAACAGAAAAACAGCATAGCTTATTTTCGATGAATACGCATACGCAGATGGCTTTGATGAAAAGCGGTTTGTGTATGCGTTTTTTTGCCAACTGATATGGGGGAGTGATAAAAAA
>CAMJHU010000110.1 GCA_946405565.1 uncultured Clostridia bacterium | reverse complement strand
TCAGACCGTCCCGGTCTTGTACGTCGGCTGTCTCCCAGCCATAAAACCGATAGATTTTCATGATTTTTTACAGGATTCCTTTCTATATTTTTTGATGTGCGCGGTTTATTGCGGATTCGTGTTGATCTCATCGTGAATGACGCGGCTTTCTCCCTCCACCGCGTTGGCGTCGTACAAATCTCTTTTGATCTGGGAGCTGCTGATTTCGGGCGTACGGGGAAGATAGACCACCTCCACGCCTTCTTCCCGGAGAAAATCGAATTTCCCCTGCCAGTCATCGCCCATCACAAAGGTGTCAATGTGATATTCGTGCATATCGCTGCGTTTCTGGCTCCAGCTTTCCTCGGGAATGACCAGGTCCACATACCGGATAGCTTCTACCAGTGCCTTCCGCTGTTCATAGGTAAAGTAGCATTTCTTATGCTTTTCGTTCCAGTTGAACGCATCGGAAGAAATCACCACAATCAGATAATCCCCCAATGCCTTGGCACGGCGCAGCAGATTAATATGACCGTAATGCAGCAGGTCAAATGTACCGTAAGTAATCACACGTTTCATGTCGCAGTTTCCTCCGTTTTTGATCAGATCTCATGCTGAACGCTCCGTTCTGCTCAGGATTCGTCTTTTGCCGGATATAAAATGACTATTTTTCATTATAATCCGGATCACCGGGATTTGTCAATGAAAAAAATGGACATTGGTAAAAGTGTGTAAAAAATAATTAAAAATTTGTGAATAAAATGTATTGAAAATACGAAGACAATGTAGTAAAATTTAACAAAAAGAGATGGAAATCATCTCGAATTTTAAGGAGGCAATATAATGAAAAAACTTCTGGCACTTATTCTTTCCGTTGCGATGCTCGCTGCTATGGCAGTAACGCTGACCTCGTGCAGCGGCGGAGACGATGCCGTACAAGTTGGTATCGTTCTTCCCACCAAGGATGAACCCCGCTGGCTTCAGGACGAAGCTTCCTTTAAGGATGCGCTGGATTCCGCAGGCTTCACTTCCGAAGTTCTCTTCTCTCAGGGCAAGTCTGACGTCGAGCTGAGCAACGTGGAAGCTCTGCTTGAAAAAGACATCAAGGTTCTCGTTATCTGCGCTCAGGACGCTACCGCAGCCGGTGCAGCCGTCAACAAGGCAAAGGCAGCAGGCGTGGACGTGGTTTGCTACGACCGTCTGATCACCGGCACCGATTCCGTTGACTATTATGTTACCTTCAATTCCTTTGCCGTGGGCGTTGCGCAGGGTCAGTACCTTATCGACGCTTACAAGGATCAGACCGGTGTGCCGCTGTATATCTACTCCGGCGCTGTTACTGACAACAACGCGTTCATCTTCTTCGCGGGCGCATGGTCCGTGCTGAACAAGGCTGTTGCTGACGGTCAGTTTGTTGTCCAGAACTGCCCCGCTATCAAGGATTATGCCGGCAAGGCGCTTGATCCTGATGCGGATCACGACACCCTTTCCACCATTCTCGGCACCATCACCACCGACTGGGATTTCTCCAAGGCAAAGTCTCTTGCCGAAGCTAACCTCGTTGCTGCCAACGCAAGCGCGAAGGGTGATGTAGCGATCCTCGCTCCCAACGACGGTACTGCCCGTGCCATCGCTGATGCTTTCTCCGCTGATTCTGCTGTTTCCAGCTATGTGATCACCGGTCAGGATGCTGAAATGGCTTCCCTCAAGTATATCCAGGACGGCAAGCAGAGCATGACCGTCTGGAAGGATACCGCTACGCTCGCAAAGACCACCTGCGATCTCGTCAGCTCTATCCTCGGCGGTAATACGCCCGACACCTCCACCACCTACAACAATCAGGCGAAGGACGTTCCCTCTGCTGAATGCGCTGTGACAGTTGTTGACAAGGATAAGCTCGCAGAGCTCATCTCCGCCGGCAGCTTCGATCAGGCAAAGATTGACGCCGCGAAGTAATTTTCGCCGCAATCCGGTAAAGATAAGGATTATCTGAAAAAAAGTAAATCATAGTTTCAAGCCGGTTCTGAGGCTTCAGCCATTCAAAGGCCAGCCTTGGAACCGGCTGTTACTGTATGACAGAACAGGAGCCGGTAATATGGAAAATGAATACATCCTCGAAATGAGGAATATTACCAAGGAGTTTCCGGGTGTAAAGGCGCTGGACAACGTCAATTTCAAGGTGCGCAAGGGTGAAATTCACTGTCTGGTAGGCGAAAACGGCGCGGGTAAATCGACATTGATGAAGGTGCTCTCCGGCGTGTGGAAATACGGTACCTATACGGGCGACATCGTCTATGAAGGGGAGGTACAGAAATTCCACGGCATTGCGGACAGCGAGGGCAAGGGCATCGCTATCATCTATCAGGAACTGGCGCTTTTTCCGGAGCTTCCCATTTATGAAAACATCTATTTCGGACACGAGATTACCACCCCGACCGGTCAGGTCAACTGGAACGAGACCATCGTCAAGGCAAAGGAAATGCTGGATAAGGTCAGACTGAACGTCGATCCGTCTATACCTGTCAAACGGTTGAATACAGGTAATCAGCAGCTTGTCGAGATCGCCAAGGCACTTTCCAAAAACTGCAAGCTGATTATCTTTGACGAACCTACATCGTCACTGAATGAGGACGACAGCCAGAACCTGCTCAATATCATGCGGGAACTGAAAGAACAGGGCATTACCTGCATCATGATTTCCCACAAGCTGCGTGAAGTCACAGCCATTGCCGACACCATCACGGTACTGCGCGACGGCACGACCATCTGTTCACTTGACGCACAGACCGATGATATTTCCGAAGCCAATATTATCCGCAACATGGTGGGACGCAGTATCGATGACGTCTATCCCAAGCGCGAAAAAAAGGACTTTGGCGACGTCATGTTTGAAATCAAGGGTCTTACTGTGGAGGATCCCAAAACCGGTCGTGAAATCCTGCACGATGTCAATCTCAACGTGCGCAAGGGTGAAATTGTCGGATTGCAGGGACTCATGGGCGCCGGACGCACGGAATGCGCGCTGACGGTATTCGGCAATCCCTATGGCTACAAGATCAAGTCGGGCGAAGTCATCATGAACGGTCAGTCCAAGATGTTCAAAAGTCCGCGCGAAGCCATCAAGAGCGGACTGGCGTATGTTTCGGAAGATCGCAAGGGCAACGGTCTGGTTCTGATTCAGGACATTCGCTACAACGTCACGCTTGCGAATCTGAAAGCAATCGCCAAAGGTCTTTCTCTTGATTCCAATCAGGAAATTGTCATTGCCAACAAATACAAGGAAGATATCAATATCAAGGCGCCGTCGATTGCCCAGAAGGTCAACAATCTCTCGGGCGGCAATCAGCAAAAAGTGCAGATAGCCAAATGGTTGTTTACCGAACCGAAGGTGCTGATATTGGATGAACCGACACGCGGTATTGACGTTGGCGCGAAGCTGGAAATCTACACGCTGATGAATAAGATGGTGGAGGAAGGCATGTGTATCATCATGATTTCCTCTGAGCTTCCGGAGGTTCTGGGTATGTCTGACCGTCTCTATGTCATGAGCGAAGGGCGGATCACCGGTGAGCTTGACGCTTCCGAAGCCACAGAAGAAAAGGTCATGAAGATGGCCATCAACAGCGAAAACAGCGATTAAACAGCGATTAAACAGCGATTGAGGGAGATAATACTATGGAAACAAACAAAAAATCTTTAGGCTCCGAGGTCTTTGGACTTTTGAAGACCAATATCAAGAGCTACATGATGTATATTGCGCTGGT
This sequence comes from uncultured Clostridia bacterium, assembly GCA_946405565.1. Classification (GTDB taxonomy): domain Bacteria; phylum Bacillota; class Clostridia; order Oscillospirales; family Acutalibacteraceae; genus RUG762. Next base: position 2,982 of record CAMJHU010000110.1, on the reverse strand, counting down.
CATTATTATGCTGGTATTTCAGATTTGGTCAGGCGGAAAGTTTTTCAGAGCCTCCAATATCACCAACCTGTTTAATCAGGCAGCTTATGTCGGCGTGCTTGCCATTGGCATGACGCTGATCCTCATTCTGAAACACATCGATCTTTCGGTAGGCTACGTCGCCGGTTTCACCGGAGCGCTGGCAGCGATTCTGATGCAGCGTCAGGGCGTGAATGAATGGCTTGCCATTCTGATTGTGCTGGCGGTCGGTCTGGCAATCGGTCTGTATCAGGGCTTGACCGTTACCCGTCTGGGCGTGCCTGCCTTCGTTGTAACGCTCGCCGGTATGTTCATTTTCAGAGGTCTGCTGTCGCTGACCCTCGCCGAATCCGGCACCGTGGTTGTCAGTCCGAAGGGCTTCCTCGCACTCTGCAACGGCTTTATCCCCGACATTCCCAACTCTCTCGGCATTCATCTGGTCACGATGATTTTTGGTGTGCTGGCAGTGGCAATGGTCATCGTTTCGCAGGTCAGAGCGCGCAAAAACAAGCAGAAGTATGAATTTGAAGTGGTTTCCACCCCGATCTTTGTAGTGGGCATGATTCTGATTTCCGCTGTCATTCTGGCGGTTTGCTGGATTCTTGCCACATACAGAGGCATCCCCTGGAGCGCGGTGATCGTGGGCGTGATTCTTGCCATCTATACCTTTATGCTCAGCAAGACCAAGCTCGGCAGATATATCTACGGTATCGGCGGCAACGATCAGGCGGCGGAGCTTTCGGGCGTGAATGTCAAGCAGGTCACGCTGTTTGCCTTCTGCTCCATGTCGGTTCTGGCGGCTGTGGCGGGTATTCTCTATACTTCCCGTCTTTCTTCCGCCACCCCGACTGCCGGCAACAGCTTTGAGATGGACGCTATTGCTTCCTCCTACATCGGCGGCACGGCTGTCAGCGGCGGCGTGGGCAAAGTCACCAACGCGATCATCGGTACCTTTGTTATCATGGCGCTGACCAACGGCATGAACCTGATGATGGTGGATATTTCCTATCAGTACATCGTCAAGGGTCTGATCTTCATCATTGCCGTGGCATTCGACGTGCGCACCCGCAACAAGTAAGCCGGGGGGCTGATGACCTGAATCGCGATAGGATTCCTTTCATGTAATTAAAAATATCCCACAGCATCTTCTCTGAAGATGTCTGTGGGATATTTTTTAGAACCTGTTTTCATTGAAAGATGTGTCTCAGTCTTCAAACGGGAATCGCAGGTCGAGTCCGCACTCGTCCCGCAGTGCCACGAATTCCTTCTGAATCGCGTCGCTGACCGGCACGCCCTTGTCCTTGCGCTCCTGCCACGCGAGATATTCCTTTTCGCCAGCGGTATAGATGCGCTCGGCGCCCGGCGCCTTTTGCGAACCGCGCAGCTCGCGGCAGATTTCGCCGGCTGTGTGGCGGAAGGTGTCCAGCCCCATGAAGCATTCAGGGTTGATGACAAAGAAGAAATGCCCCAGACGGTACATCTGTTGATTTCCTTGGGCGTCCTTTCCGTTCAAATCCCGCAGGAAGGGACCGCCTGCCAGCGCTGCCGAGAGAATTTCCACCACCGCGGTCAGCCCGTAGCCCTTGTGACCGCCGGTTTCCTCTCCTATACCGCCCAGCGGCAGCAGCGAGCATTGTCCCGCCCGCAGGTCTTTGAGAATCCGGGCGGAATCGGTCATGGTTTCGCCCTCCCGGTTGACCACCAGTCCCGGCGGCGTGGGACGGTCGGAGCGGGCATAGTATTCGATTTTGCCGTTCTGGACGATGGACGTGGCGCAGTCGAAATTAAAGGGGAAATCCTCGTCGGTGGGCATGGTAAAGGTCAGCGGATTGGTACCCATCATGGGTTCCACGCCGAAGGTGGGCGCGACGGACGGACGGGCATTGGTGCCGGTGATGCCGATCATGCCGGCTTTTTCCGCCATCGTGCTCCAATAGCCCGCGATGCCGTAGTGGGTGGAATTGAACACGGTCCCGCCCGCCATGCCATAGGTACGCGCTTTTTCAATCAGCAGCTCCATCATGCGATAGCTTGCCACCATCCCCATGCCGTTGTGCGCGTCCATGACCACGGTGGTGGGGGTTTCCTTGACGATTTCGGTGCGGGTGACCGGCAGCAGCGTACCGTTTTTGATGCGGTCGAGGTAAATGGGTTTGAAGCGGTTGCAGCCGTGGCTTTCAATGCCCCGGCGGTCGGATTCCAGCAGGACGTCGGTGCAGATCACGGCGTCTTCCTCCGGCACGCCGTAGGCTTTCAGCACATCGGTCATAAACCGGCTCATCAGTTCCCACGGTACATACGGTCTGGTTTCCATGCGAAGACCTCCATTCTTTTTTTGAATGATACATTGTAATAATAGCAATAAAGCCAGCTATTATGTCATAATTATTATATATTTTTCACAAAGGAATGTCAAGCCTTTTTAACTGATGTGAGAAAGCGGCAAAAAAAGCAGTTGCCTTTGCGCACAGCCGGTGGTATAATGGATAAGAATCAAAACATACGAGAGGTCGTTGAAAAACTATGTCCGTGAGAAATCTGATTGATCTGAACCAGCTCTCTCTGGAAGAACTGGACGAGATCGTAGATATGGCGTGCCGCATCAGCAAACACCCCGAACATTACGCCAGCGCCTGCCGTGACAAGCTCATGGCAACGCTCTTTTATGAACCGTCCACCCGCACCCAGATGTCCTTTCAGTCCGCCATGCTGCGTGTGGGCGGCAAGATTATCGGCTTCGACAACCCCGGCGGCACGTCGGTCGCCAAGGGTGAAAGTCTGAAAGACACCGTGACCGTGCTGAGCGGTTATACCGATATTCTCACCATCCGTCATCCCCTCGAGGGCGCCGCGATGGCGGCGTCGCTCTATTCCCATGTGCCGGTCATCAACGCAGGGGACGGCGGTCATCTGCATCCCACCCAGACCCTCACCGACATCGTGACGCTCCGCAACGTCGTGGGG
>CAMJHU010000109.1 GCA_946405565.1 uncultured Clostridia bacterium | reverse complement strand
ATGCAAGTAGATACGCGTATTTCCGCTCTGCGGAATTCCAAAAATTTCGTTTCAATCCCTCATAGAGGATAATGCAAGAACAACAGATTGTGTTCATTTGAATTATACCCCCAACCGGTAGGAATGTCAAGTGAACAAACCATGAACAACCGTCAATTTTATTAGTCAACCTGTCGTGATATCAAAAAACAGCCGTATTTTTACGGCTGTTTTTTGTGAAAAATCTTAGGTTGACTAATAAAATGATGAAAAAACGCTTTATTTATGAAAAAATTATTAACAAACGCACGTTTCACGCCTTCATCGCGTGAAAAAACGACCGTTTTCGACCGCAATGACGCGCCCTTGGTCAAGCCCCTTGACGGTGTGGGGGTCACAGCAGGAGATCAGCACCTGCCAGCCCTCCATGCGGTTCATGAGATAATCCTGCCGCAGACCGTCCAGCTCGCTCATGACGTCGTCCAGCACGGCAACCGGACGCTCCCCGATGGCTTGTTCCAGCACCGACGCCTCCGCGAGTTTCAGCGCCAGCACGCACGACCGCTTCTGCCCCTGCGACGCGTACTGCTTCGCCGACAGCCCGTTGACCGCAATGGCTAAATCGTCGCGGTGCGCGCCGTAATTGGTACACCCCTGCGCCAGATCGGACGCGCGGTGGGCTTCGAGCTGGGATTTCAGCGCGGCGGCGGTTTCGGTCAGGGAATCCGGCGTCAGATAGCCGCAGGTATAGCGGATTGAAATGCGCTCCCGTCCCGACGAAATGCCGTCGAAGATTTCCTCCGTCTTTCCACACAGTTGTGAGACATACTGTGCGCGTTTGCAGGAAATTTTTGCACCGGTTTTTGATAAATTTTCGTCCCAGATATCCAGCATATCCTCAAAGCCGCGGGTACTGGCGGATTTTTTGAGAAAGGCGTTGCGCTGGGCGAGAATGCGGTTGTATTCCACCAGCAGGCGCGGATAGGCGGGATAATGCTGGGAGATCGCCGCGTCGAGAAATTTCCGACGTTCGCCCGAACCGCCCTTGATCATGCCCATATTGTCCGGCGAAAAGACCACTGCGCAGAAGGTTCCGATGAAGCCCGTCGCGGCGGTTAATTTCACGCCGTTGAGCGTCGCCTGCTTCTTGTCGGTGATGACCAGCTCGGCGGACTGATCGCGCTGTCCGGCAAAAAAGTCCAGCTTCAGACGGGCAAAAGACTGACCTTTCTGTATCAGTTCGGGATTTTTCGCGCCGCGGAAGGAGCGCACGCCCGTAAACAGGCAGAGCGCCTCCAGCAGATTGGTCTTGCCCTGCCCGTTTTCCCCGCAGATCACATTCACGCCGTCGCACAGTTCCACCGTATCGGCGGCGAGGTTGCGGTAATATTCCGTAAACAGCCGACGGGCAATCATGCGCCGCGGACCTCTAATTCGACCTTGTCACACGGAATCGTCACGATGTCGCCCGGACGGATTTTTTTGCCCCGCATGGTGCAGACTTCGCCGTTGACCATCACCGCGCCCGACGTCACCATGAATTTGGCTTCCCCGCCAATCGCGGCAATGCCCGCAAATTTCAGCAGGCTGTCCAGTTTGATGAATTCTGTGGTGATTTCAATGATTTTACGTTCCATTTGTTTCTATCCTCTGATTTATTACGGAAAAATTTAGTCCTTTTGGAGACGAACCGGCAGGAGCAGGAAGAGGAAATGTTCGCCCTCCAAGGGAAGCACCTTCACCGGCGTGACCGGCGTGCCGAGTACCAGACGCACTTCATCGGTCGAAACCGCCCGGAAGGCGTCCATCAGATAACGGTTGTTGAAGCCGATTTCGATAGGTTCATTCGGCGCTTCGGCGGAGAGACGGTCGGTCGCGGCGCCAATCGCCGTGCGACACTGGAACTGTACCATATCATTGCCGAAGATACACCGCACGGGACTTTTGATCGCGTCGCTGATGAGCAGGTTCATACGCTCGGTCGCCTCGATCATGCGGCGGGTATTCACACGCACCTCGGTGGTGGTATTCTGGGGAATGGCGTTGTGATAATCGAGGAATTCGCCTTCAATCAGGCGGGAGATAATCACACAGCCGTTGATGACAAATTCAATGTGACGGCGGGTGGCGCAGATTTCCGCGCGCTTTTCTTCGTCGTCCTCCAAGAGACGGGAAACCTCTTCAAGGGTTCTTTTAGGTACAATAAAGGACATTGTTACCGTGCTTGTGATGGGTTCGGTGCGGATGGCGAGACGGAAGCCGTCCACCGAGACGATGCGGATTTTGTCTTCCGAGATTTCAAAGAGGGAACCGGTGCAGGTGGGACGGGTGTCGTTGTCGCTGACGGCAAAGATGGTCTGACCGATCATGGATTTGAGCATACTCTGTGAAACCGAGATACGGCGGTCGCCTTCGATGACAGGGAGTTCGGGGAAATCGGAGGGAGAGATACCGATGATGGAATATTCGGCTTCGGAGGATTTGATGGTGGTGATAAAATTCTCGCCGCAGGTAATTTCGAGTTCGTCGCCGGGCATTTTGCGGACGATTTCACAGAAGAGCTTGTTGGAGAGAACGATGCTGCCTTCCTCGTAGATGTTGGCGAGGATTTTGGTGGAGATGCCGAGTTCGAGGTTGTAGCCGCAGATGTAGAGGGAGCATTCCTCGGTGCGGAAGTAGATGCCTTCGAGGGCGGCGATGGTGGAGCGGGGAGAGACGGCGCGGGTGACTTTGTTGAGTGCGTCGGAGAGTAATTCGCGGTTGCAGGTAAATTTCATAGCGAGCAGATCCTTTCGAGAGTAAAAACATAGAGATATTATAAAAAAAAAGAAGCGAAAAGTCAAGCGAGCGGAGCAACTAGCGAAGCGTGGGATTCCAAAGGGACGAGTCCCTTTGGCAGGTCAAGGGCAGCGCCCTTGCAGGGACCGGGACAGCGTCCCGGCAGGCAGCACAACGTGCTGCCGAGCGTATCGCGCCAAGATCAAAAACGGGGAAGGGCGAATCCAGAAAAAGGAGCCCACCAAAAGCAAGACCAGCTCAGATATGAAACAACCTCAGGCGAATAACAAAAAAAGAAAATCATAAAAAAATCTCCATTGCAAAAAGTGGAAAACGAGCGAAGCGGTCAGTCATCAAAAAAGGCAGGAACGAGAAAAAATATCAATATAAATATAATAATATAATTAGGTCAGTAGCAGCAGTAGGGGGGGTGGAATCGGTGGAAAAGTCCGGAAACCTTCTTCAGCAGATAGCTGAGAGAAATTTTAAACGGTGGACGGTGGAGAGGAAAATTTTGAAAGGTTTTTCAAGGAATTTCCACAATGCACAAATCCTGACAGTTGTCCACGTTGGTTGTTCAAAATGGTGTGGGAATCCCGGAGAGGGGATAGAATGGGCTTGGAAATCTTTCAAGAGGGTTTGCACCGCCTGTCCACGGGCTGTCCACACGGTTTCCACCGGGTTTTGTATACATATATAGAAAGACGGCAGTACGCTTTTTCTTTCTGCGTACTGCCGTTTTTGGATTATATTTTTGGGGGTTCCTTTTCTGGATTCGCCCTGCCTTGTTGCATTTCCGGGCTGATTTTGCTTTTGGTCGGTTCCTTTTCTGGATTCGCCCTGCCTTGTTGCGTGTCCGGGCTGGTTTTGCCCGGCAGGCTTCCGCCTGCCTGCCGGTGGCGCTGCCCCCGGTCCCCCGCAAGGGCGCTGCCCTTGACCCGGCAGGGAGCTCACCCCCTGCACCCCGCGCCGCTGCGCGGCTAATTGGCGCTTCGCGCTTTTTCTCTTTCCTTGTTTATTGTGCGGACACCTTGATATTCTTGATCAGATCATTCACCATATTTCGGAAATCCGGGCGCTTCTTCATATTCCGCTCGACCTGCTGCACCGCGTAAATCACCGTCGAGTGATCTCTCCCGAATTCCTTCCCGATCTCTTCATACGAAAGATTCGTCACTTCTCTCACCACATACATCGTGACCTGTCTCGCCTGCGAGATCTGCGCCGCGCGCTTGGGCGATTTGATATCCTTCGCCGTCACCTCAAACGTCCGCGCCACTTCCTCAATGATGCGTTCAATGGTAATGGGTGTGGGCTGCACGTCATTCATGACGTCGCGGATGGCATTCTGCGCCATGGTCAACGTGGGGGTTTCCTTATCCAGCTGATAATTGGCATTAATGCGCTTGACCACGCCTTCCAACTGCCGGATATTGGATTTCAGCCGCTCCGCGATGAATTCCGCCACTTCGTCGCTGATCTCCATATTGCACTGCCGCGCCTTGCGCTTGATAATGGCAATGCGGGTTTCATATTCCGGCGGCTGGATATCTGCCAGCAGTCCCATCTCAAACCGTGAGCGCAGACGGTTTTCCAACGTCTGAATCTCTCTCGGCGGACGGTCACTCGTCAGCACAATCTGTTTATGTTCCTGATGCAGCGTATTAAAGGTATGGAAGAATTCCTCCTGCGTCTGATCCTTGCCCCCGATGAACTGCACGTCGTCCACCATCAGCACGTCGATATAACGGTATTTCTGATGGAACTCATTCTGTCTGCCGTTGGCAATGGCTTCAATCAGCTCGTTGGTGAATTGATCGCCCTTGATGTATTTTACCTTTTTGTCGGGATATTTCTTCTGCACCGCGTTCTGAATGGCAAAGAGCAGGTGGGTCTTGCCCATGCCGGAGGGACCGTAGATAAACAGCGGGTTATAGGAGCCGCCGGGATTATCCGCTACCGCCACGCTCGCCGCGTGGGCAAAACGGTTGGATGAGCCGACGATAAAGGTATCAAAGGTGTATTCCGAATCGTCGGAGGGGGAACACATCAGCGCCTGCGCCGCGGTAGCCGCAGCGGTATCTTTTGCCGCCGGCGCCGTTAAGGGCGCGGAAACGGGTGCGGGAGCGGGCGTGGGCGCGGCGGATGCCGCCGCCGCCATCTGATAACGGCGCACTTCCTCCTGCCATGGCTTTTCATCCGTGTCGGATGCCTGACGAAATGGCTCCGGCGTGTTGATTACCTCTCCGTTGGGAAGCTCTTCCCCTTTGACCAGAATGGTCAGCTTGACTTCAAAGCCGATGGTATTGTAAAGCGCCATCTCAATCTTGTCGTTGATGTGCTGATCTTTCAGTACGGTGCGATGAAACTGCGATGGCGCGATAATAATCATTTCATTGCCGTTGATGAGATCATATGGTTCCAGCGGTATGATCCATACATTATAAAAGACGTCGTTGACCTGACTCATCAGCTTGGTGCATACCTTTTCCCAGAGTTCTTTGATTTCCATGATGCGTGACGATTTTCCTTTCCTTTTTAGAATACATCTCAAAATCAATCGTATCCCGATGTTTTGATACTGTCCTCCGAATTGTCTGACTTGTATATTATACCATCTTCATTTTCATACCTCAATAGCCTTTGATAGAAGAATTTTGAGAAATGTCAAAGGGAGTTTTGTGCAAAACTTATAGAACGATCCGGTCGATTCTCCACCGATATATGAAAAAATGCAAAGACATCGCGACTGTTTTTTAGTAAAATTGACTATATAATAGAGATATTTTGTGGTATTCCACCGAGTTTTGCACAAGGTGTTGAAAATTCAGTCATAATAAATCCGGTTTTTAAGCAAAAAAATCATTTCCATTTTCAAAATTCATATTGACATTTTCGGGGGGAATGCGCTATAATACATGAGTATGCTTTTGGTTGGATGCGCCTGTGGCGGCGTCCGCCGAAGTCCGCTGCGGGGCTGTTTCAGGCTTCCGCATTTACGCTTGGTTTTCCGAAAGGGGGTAACGCAAATGGTCAGAACATATCAGCCCAAGAAGCGTCAGAGAAAGGTCGAGCACGGCTTCCGTAAGAGAATGGCAACAAAGAACGGCCGCAAGGTGCTTGCAAGACGCAGAGCAAAGGGAAGAAAGACACTCACCTATTAATCGTTTCGGTTTCCGGTGTGACGGCATGATCCGCGGTGGTTCCTGCTTTTTTTCGCGGCGCGACCGCTGATGGCGGGGGCTGCGGCGGTGATGTGCCGATATGCTGTGACTGCTCCATGCGATAGCTTATCGAGTGATGTTTCATGCAAGGCCACTTTTTTTCAAGTGGCTTTTGTTTTTACAAAGAGGGATCGGCTGAACAGAATGACGTTATCTTCCAATTACTCCAGAACCAAGTACACGGTGATCAAGCAGAATTATGAGTTTCGCCGTGCGTATCACAGGGGAAAGAATTTTGTTTCTCCTGTATTAGTCACCTATTGTTTCAAAAAGAAACGTGGCGGCATTCAGATCGGTGTGACGTCGGGAAAAAAAATCGGCAATGCTGTCCAGCGCAACCGCTGCCGGCGGATTATCCGCGAGGCGTTCCGCTCGCTGTATCCCCACACGCAGGGACATTGGGACATCGTGTTTGTCGCCAGAACCGCGACTGTGCATAAAAAAAGCACGGATATTGCCCGCGTGATGCAGAAACACCTCAGGGAAGCGGGGGTGCTGCCATGAAGAATCTGTTTCTGCGGCTGATCCGGTTTTATCAGCGCCGTATTTCACCCAATACCCCGCCGCGGTGCCGTTATTATCCCACCTGCTCCGCCTATACCTATACAGCCATTGAACGTTACGGGGCTTTCCGGGGGTTTTTTATGGGACTGTGGCGGATTCTGCGGTGTAATCCGTTCAGCGCGGGCGGATGGGATCCGGTGCCGGAAATAAAAATCAAGGAAAAAAAAATGAAAAGCGCGAAGCGCAATTAGCGAAGCGTGGGATTCCAAAGGGACGAGTCCCTT
>CAMJHU010000108.1 GCA_946405565.1 uncultured Clostridia bacterium | reverse complement strand
CTCCTTCTTCGACGACCACGAAACCGGCGCCATCATGACCCGTATGACCAATGACCTGTTTGAAGTCAGCGAACTGGCTCACCACGGTCCCGAAAATCTGCTCACCTGCTCGGTGATGATTCTGCTGAGCTTCTGCTATCTCTGCACCATCGACATCTTTCTCACGCTGATCATCTTTGCCTGCGTTCCTCTTCTGGCGGTCGTATCCCTGCATTACCGCCGCAAAATGCGGGACGCCTTCGCCGAACGCCGCAAAAGCAACGCCGTGATCAACGCTGATCTGGAAAGCGCCATCTCCGGCATACGCGTCACCAAAGCCTACACCAACGCGGAACGTGAACAGGACAAATTTGAAGTGGGCAACCAACGGTATATCGACGCCTGCGCCCATTCATACAGCGCCATGGGTAAATTTCACTCTTCTTCCTCGTTCATTACCGATGTGTTCAACGTCGCGATTCTCATGGCGGGCGGACTGTTCCTCTATGCCGGACGCATCAACTTCGGCGAATATTCCACCTTTATCGTCTCGGTCAGCCTGTTTCTCACGCCTGTGCAGACCCTCATTTCCTTCATGGAACAGTGGCAGAACGGCGCGACCGGCTTCCGGCGTTTTATCGAAATCATGGAGATTTCCCCCGAACAGAACGCCCCCGACGCACAGCCGCTCACCGACGTCAAAGGACAGATCGAACTGCGCGACGTCTGCTTTTCCTACACCGAGGACGGGGAGAATCACACACTCGACCGCATTTCACTCACCATTCCCCAAGGCGGCAAAATCGCGCTGGTGGGACCTTCCGGCGGCGGCAAGACCACCATCTGCCACCTGATTCCCCGGTTTTATCCCCTTCGGGAAGGAGAAGGCGCCATTCTCATCGACGGACACGATATCCGCGATGTCACAATGACATCGCTCCGGCAGAACATCGGCATTGTGCAGCAGGACGTCTTTCTCTTCGCGGGCAGTATCCGCGACAATATCCGCTACGGCAATCCCGACGCCAGCGAGGAACAGATCATCGCGGCTGCCCAGAAAGCCAATCTGCATGAGTTCGTGCTGTCGCTGCCCAACGGCTACGATACCGAGATCGGCGAACGCGGCGTGCGGCTCTCCGGCGGTCAGAAGCAGCGCATTTCCATCGCGCGGGTCTTTTTGAAGGATCCCGCCATTCTGATTCTCGACGAAGCGACCAGCGCCCTTGACAACGCCACCGAACTGCTCATTCAGCAGGCGCTCGACGAGCTTTGCGAGGGACGCACCACGCTGATTGTCGCACACCGGCTCTCAACGGTTCGCAACGCCGATAAAATCGCCGTTATCACCCAGGGACGTATTGCCGAATACGGCACCCACGCGGAACTGATCGCGCGGGACGGACTGTATCGGGAACTGTATGAACTGCAATTCCGGGAGGAATAATCAGCCGCTTTTTTCCCATAAATGTCACACCCGTGTTATCAAACCAAAGCCGCGTGGTATAATAATACATACAAATAAGGGAGCGATACTGTCATCATGAAAGAAAAAACCTGTAACAAGTCCTATATTACCACCATCAGCGGACGGCGGTTTGACCCCACCGCTCCCGACCGCGAGGACATCGATATCACCGATATCGCCCATTCGCTGAGCCTCATCTGCCGCGCCAACGGTCATTTCAAAGCATTCTTCTCCGTGGCGCGTCACTGCGTCAACTGCGAAAAGGAAGCCGCGGCACGCGGCTATCCGGTACGGGTGAGGCTGCTCTGCCTGCTCCACGACGCGGCGGAAGCCTACATGGGCGACATGACCCGCCCGCTCAAACGGCAGCTTCCCTATTACCGCGACTGCGAAGCCCGGCTGATCGGGGACATTCTGGCGGCACTGGGCATCGACCCGCCGGATGAGGAAGAAGCCGCGCTAGTCAAGGAAATCGACGACGCGATGCTCTGCCACGAATTCCGGATTTTCAACGGGGACGTGCTGATCGCACCGCCGCCGGTCATTCATATCGACATCGAACACAGCGAGCGTCCGTTTACCGAAACCAAAGCCGAATTTTTGTCTCTGTATCACGCATTGAGAGAGGAAGTACAATCGTGACCCAACCAAATGAAACGCTGCCCATGCTGCTTTCCGTCGTTGTTCCCTGCTACAACGAGGAATCCGTGATTTCTATGACCTACCGGGCGCTCTCGGCTGAACTCTCGGCACTGGTGTCCGACGGCGAGGACTACGAGATGATTTTTGTCAACGACGGCAGCAAGGACGGCACGCTTTCACAGTTAAAGTCCTTCGCCCAGAACGACCCTCACCTGAAATATATCTCCTTCAGCCGCAATTTTGGCAAGGAATCCGCCATGCTCGCCGGTCTTCGCTATGCCACGGGACAATACACCGCGATCATGGACGCGGATTTACAGCATCCACCCGAGCTGCTGGCGCAAATGCTCCGCGAAGCCCGCAAGGGGTACGATCAGGTCATCGCCCAGCGCGACCGCACGGGGGACAAGGCGCTGTCCTCCTTCTTCGCCCGTATGTATTACCGGCTCGTCGATCGGCTGACCGACGTGGTACTCACCGACGGCATCGGCGACTTCCGGCTGCTCAGCCGCAAGGCGCTCAACGCGCTGCTCTCGATGAACGAATACAACCGGTTCTCCAAAGGGCTGTTTTCATGGATCGGCTTCAAGGAGACTGTCATCACCTATCACAACCGCCAGCGGGCAGCGGGCGAAACCAAGTGGAACTTCCGTTCGCTGCTGCGCTACGGCGTGGACGGCGTGCTTTCCTTCAACGATAAACCGCTGCGCTTCTGCCTGTACCTCGGCGCAGCCGCCATCGTGGTAAGCGGACTGTATCTGTGCAGCCTTCTCCTGAGCATTCTCTTCGACGGCATCGACCTGCCCGGCTACTTTACCACCATATTTGCCATCTGCTTCTTCGGCGGCGTGCAATTGGTGTCGGTGGGCATCATCGGGGAATACGTCGGACGCATCTATTATGAGGTCAAGCGCCGCCCGCATTATCTGGTGGACGAAACCAACCTGCCCATCAATCCGCCGCCTTCCACAAAATGACAAAAGAGGACAAGTCCCGCCACAGGGCTTGTCCTCTTTTTTGGTTTGTTATGGAAAAAAACGGTATAAATCTCCTTCTGCCCGTCAACAATATAGACGAAACCGTTCAGGCTGCCAGACCGTGTTGCCGGCAATAGCGGATGTTTTGGAGGTGCTCCTCATAGGTTTCCGCGTAATAATGCTTATCGTTGATGTCGTTGTAGAAGAAATACGCCTTGCAGGAACGGTCGGGATATACCGCCGCCTTGATCGAACTCAGCGAGGGCGAACAGATCGGACCCTTGGGCAGTCCCGCGAAATCGTAGGTGTTGTATTCGCTCACAAATCCTTCCGGCGCGCTTCCCACCACATAGGGATAATAGCGCGTCGCGTCGGATTGCAGTTTGCCGCCGGTGCCGGATACGGAGGGATTCTCCATGCGATTGTAGAAACAAGCCGCGATTTTCGCGCGTTCGTTATCGGTGGGGGATTCGCGTTCAATGATGGATGCGAGTATCACCGCGTTGTCAAAGGACATCTTCACCCGCTTGAAATTCTCCGCGTTGGCATTGGCATGTTCCACCAGCTCGTCCGACACTCTGGCTTCAAAATTTTTCAGAAAACGCCGTATCACGGAATCCGCCGATTCGGGGACATAAAAGCTGTATGTATCGGGATACAGATACCCCTCCAGCGGATATTCCCGATTGAGCAGGATATCGCGGTCGGGCAGGAAGGAAAAATCCTGTGTGTAATCGTTTTCCCGCATGGCGGCATAGAATTCCGCCGCGCCGCACACGCCATTTTCCTCCAGCAGCGCCGCGTACTGCCGCACGGTGCGTCCCTCCGGGAACGTAATATCAACGGTTGCAATGGTGGATGCCTGCCGGGTCTGCTGACGTTTGTCCCACCGCTGGGCAATCAGAATCCCGCCTGCCAGCAATGCGGCGAGCCCCGCCAGTGCCAGCAGCGAAGCAACCATCGAACAGCCCTGACGCGATGATTTTGTTCCACGCGCTGCCATAGAATCATCCTTTCGTTTGATCGATAATTTCATTATACTGTCGCGGGGGACAGATGTCAATAGGTAAGAATTGCGGTTTCCGGGCAAATCCGTCCGGGAGGGTTCCTTTTTGGTATTCGCTGAACCCCACGCTCCGCCTAGGGAAAACGCTCCGCTAATTACGCTTCGCTTTTTGTGGTTTTTCTTTTTTCAGATTCCGACAAATTTTTCACAATTCACAGTGTACAATCATCATTGCGCCATGCCCTTTGGCGTACCCACACAAAGGAGGATCCTTATGGAAGCACAGAATACAGCGATCCGTTTTTCAACCGAGGAACGACAGGAACTCTCCGCACTCCTCCGCCGCGCTGCCCCGACATTCGCCGTGGCGCTGCTGAGTGCGCTGATGAACCGCGCACCGCTGCCGGGAGGCTATTTCCCATTGGGAGCCGCTTTTCTCGCGGCTGTCCCATCGGAATACGCCACGATCGCGGCGATAGGCGGCGTGGCGGGCTGTCTGACCGACGGGCTGTCATTCTTTGCCTCTCTTGAGGGACTGCGCCATGTCTCCGCCTTACTCGCCGTGGGCGGCATCCGCTGGGCGCTGGGTGAACTCCCCCGCGTCAATACCGCCCGGTATTATCCCTTCTTCACCGCGCTGGCAGGCGTCTGGCTGACCGGCATGATTATCCACGGTACTACCGGCTCACTGTTCTCTTACCGTTCCCTATTCTTCGCCGTGGAGGGCATTCTGGCAGGTCTGGCGGCAATGTGCTTTGTGGGGGCGTCACCCGTTCTCAGCCATACGGAACATACGGCGGTCCGATGGCATCGCCAAACCGCCGTATCCCTTTTGTTTCTGCTCTGTGCGGCGGCTCTGCCGCTGTGTCGATGGGAAATCGGACGGCTTTCACCCGGAAGGGTTGCTCTGCATCTGGCTGTCCTGCTGGTACTGCCGTTTTTGAGGGAGGTCGGCGGTGCGGTAGCCGGTACGGCGGCGGGCTGCGTTACGGCACTGGCGGAGTACAGCCTCTATCAGGGAACGGTTTGTCCGGCGGCGGGACTGCTGGCGGGCTACGCGGCGCGATATGGGCGCATTCTGGCGTCATCGGTGTATATTGCCGCCTGCCTGACCGGTTCGCTAGCGACGGGACGCTTTGACATCACCTTCGCGGCAGAGGTGACAGCGGCAGGCGTCATCGCGTGTCTGGTACCCGCCCGATCGGTGAAGCAACTGCTCACAACCGTGGGATTCCTGCACCGGGACCGCATATCTTCCACAGACCAGACCAGCCGCATCACAGGAGATCGTCTGCTTCGTTCATCGTCCGCGCTGCGGGGCGTATCGGAGATCGTGGAGAAGGTTTCAGCGGGTCTGGACAGGCACGGCAATCCCAAGGAAGAAGAAAGCGTCTTTCTTCGGGCGGAAACAAGGATTTGCGCCGACTGCGCCTGCCGCGATCATTGCTGCGGCGAGGGCGGCGAAGGGGAAACGGAACGCATCCGAAGACTCATGTCGGAGCTGGACGGCAGCCGGCTCCGCTCCGCACAGGACGTTTCCCGCGCCTTGGGCATTACCTGCATTCGTCAGGAAGCGTTTTTTGCCGAGCTGAAGGAACAATGGGGCTACCGTCACGCTCTCAACGGCGCTCACCGCAGAATCTCACAGGTACGCTCGGCAATGGGACAGCAGCTCGACGGCGTGGCGCTGCTGCTGGGTGAATTGGGCGGCGAGCTGTCTCAGCCTGACCGCGATGATACCGACGCTGCCATCCGATTGACCGAAGCACTCAAAGCCGGGGGCTATGAAGTCATTCACGTGCAATGCACCGAAAACCGGCATTCCCGGCGCAGCATAACGATAACACTTCGCGAGACCGACAGCACTGTCTTGAAGCGGAGTGAGCTGGACGCGTATGTCAGCGAATGTCTGGGAAACGTATTCGGTGCTTCTCAGATACAATGTCATGACAATTTGCTGCACATGGAATTCACCGAACAGCCCAACTACCGTCTCGACGTCGGCACGGCGCAGCATTGCTGCCACGGCGGAAAATTCTGCGGGGACGCCTGCGAGCAGTTTGAGGACGGCGACGGCTGCGGCTATCTGCTGCTGAGTGACGGCATGGGCAGCGGTGGACGCGCGGCGGTGGACGGTGCGATGACCTGTGCGCTCTTCTCGCGAATGCTGTGTGGGGGATTCAACTGTGAGAGTACGGTCAAAATCACCAACGCCGCTCTCATGCTCAAATCCGACGAGGAATCCCTCGCCACGGTGGACTGTCTCCGGCTGAATCTTCTCAACGGGCGTGCGGTCTTCTGCAAGGCAGGGGCGGCGCAATCCTATCATGTACGGGAGGGTGTGGTCAATCGCATTGATCCGCAGTCGCTCCCGCTGGGCATTCTGCGTGAAACCGATACCGCACGGTATGCCTTTACCGCCGAAGAAGGGGATCTCATCGTGATGCTTTCGGACGGTGTGCCGACGGACGAAAGCCTGTGGTTTGAGAAATTACTGGAGCAATACGCCGGGGAACCGCCCCAAGCCTTCGCCCGTTTTCTGCTGCGGCGTGCCATCAATCGCCGTCCTGCCGACGAGGACGACGATATCACCGTCATGGTGGCAGTGGTACAGAAGATAAAGAATAAAGAAGAATGAATAATGAAAAAAGCGCGAAGCGCCAATTAGCCGCGCAGCGGCGCGGGGTCCAGGGGGTGAGC
>CAMJHU010000107.1 GCA_946405565.1 uncultured Clostridia bacterium | reverse complement strand
TATTGATCGGCGAAATGCGCATTTTGATAATACGGTCAATTTCGCGGTCATCAATATTTGTCAGGGTAATATAATTACCGAACAAAAAGGACAGACGGTCATCGTCGTCCTTGAAATAGAGCGGCTCCCGCATTCCCTTGGGAAGCTGGTCAATGAAGCAGAAAACGCATTTATTCCGGCAGCAGCGCTGTCGATCCATCAGGTAGGTGCCGCATTCCACGCCCAGCGAATCATACTCTCCTTTGCGCAGTGTGAACTCCGTGCGGGTACCGTCCGCTTTTTCGAGACAGACCGTCAGGCGGCGGTTGGTTTCATAAAACCGATAATCCAGAATATCGCCGATTTCACTGCCGTTGATAGAGAGTATCTGATCGCCGGGTACCACCCCGTGACGATCCGCCAGTCCGCCCTTCTCTACATGGCTCACAGTGACAGCCAAACCGCTCCCTCCTTTTTGTTGCGCCTGATTCCGAATGAAAAAAGCGACTGTGCTCACCGTATCAAACGGCGAAACTGCACAGTCGCTCTTTCAGATTGCAAAGTCAGAAGAAAATTATTCGCCTTCGCCCATTTTAATCACTTCACGACCCTTGTAGAAGCCGCAGTTACCACAAATGCGGTGAGGTCTTTTGTATTCGCCGCACTTGGGACATCTCACGAGCGCAGGTGCGTTGAGCTTCCACACACTGGAACGTCTGCTGTTTCTTCTCGCCTTGGAAGTTTTTCTCTTCGGTACCGCCATCTTTCAGCACCTCCTTATCATAAATAACCAATCAGTCTCAAATCAATTGATCGGGATCACACGGCTCAAAGCAGCGTATCCAGCACAGCCATTCGGGGATCGACCGCATCGGGTCGACAGCCGCACTGTCCCTCATTGAGATTCTGCCCGCATTTCGGACAAAGCCCCGCGCAATGCTCGGAACAAAGATGCCGCACAGGCAGTTCCAGAAGAATATCGTCTCTGACCAGACTGAAAAGATCCAGAGCGCCTCCTGTGACCACAATGATATCATCCGAATCCTCATGCTCGGCAGACCGCGCGAGCGTATGAATAAACTGATGAGACATGGATTTTTCGGTTTCCCGCAGACACCGGTCACACGGTTTGGAGTAGGTGAAATCCGCCGTATACGTCAGCTCCACCAGACCGCCCGTATTGGTGACCTCTCCCCTGACCGTAACAGGGGACACCGTCAGGTTCTCGCCCTCTGCGGAAAGGTCGTCGAACACAAAGCATTCCGCCACCGCGACGCGGCTGCCGGGAGTGACAAACAAATCGCTCAGTTCAAGCGGCATATGCTGCATATGTGACATACGCGGCATCACACACCCTCTCTAACACTCGATAATATATTATAAAGAATCGAGCGGTTTTTGTCAATACATTTTTCAAATTTATCGGAGAAATCCGTTCCGGATGATTCGCTGAAGTTATTTCACTTCCGCAATCTTGAAAATAGCCTCCGGGAATTCAGACGAATCCGCCGACACCGAGAAAGTGATGTTGACATTCGCGCCGTCGGTCATGGTCTTGGTCTTAACAAGGAACACCAGCAGATCGTTGAGATCTCTGCCGCCGATCTTGAGCGTGGAATCCACAAAGATATCGGTGATGTCATAATTGCCCGCGCACAGACCCGCAATAAAGCCGTAAAGTCCCTCAAAGCCCACGATGCCGTAGCTTTCAATATTCACCAGACGTGCCTTGTGATCGACATCATAGGTCAGGGTGTCGCCTTTCTCCACGCAGACCACGTTGCCCAGAGAGGTACCGACCGCGCCGTGTACCAGATCGATGAGCTTCTTGGTCTTGCCGGAACCCTTTTTACCAGTCAGAAGTGTAATCATAAGATAAGTGCCTCCTAAAGAAAAATCATAAGAAGTGATAATATCGTAATATAAGGGAACTTCTTCCCCCACGTTCTATCGGCTCAGTCTCGCCTCAAGCGCTTCCTTCTGTTCCTCATAGCCGGGCTTGCCGAGCAGTGCGAACATATTCTTCTTGTACGCTTCCACACCGGGCTGATTAAAGGGATTGACCCCGAGTGTATAGCCGGAAACGGCGCACGCCTTCTCAAAGAAATAAATCAGCCAGCCGAGTTCAAACTCGTTTGCTTCGGGCAGCGAAAGGATCATGTTCGGCACGCCGCCGTCGTTATGCGCCAGCACGGTGCCCTGGAATGCCTTCTTGTTGATATAGTCCATCGTCTTGCCCGCGAGGAAATTCAGACCGTCCACATTGGTAGGATCGGTGCCGATGGTGACTTCGCTCTTCGCCTTTTCAATCTGCATCACCGTCTCAAAGAGATTGCGTCTGCCATCCTGAATATACTGACCGAGGGAATGCAGATCGGTGGAGAAAATCACGGAATCAGGCAGCAGACCCTTGTTGTCCTTACCCTCGCTCTCGCCGTAAAGCTGCTTCCACCACTCGCTCATGAGCTGGAAGTAAGGCTCATAGCTCACCAGCAGTTCGGTGCAATATCCCTTGCGATAGAGAATATTGCGGATTGCCGCGTATTTATAAGCGTCATTCTTTTCGACATCCGGATCGCACAAAGCGTCCTGCGCTTCCTTGGCGCCCGCCATCAGCGCGTCGATATCCGCGCCGGCTACCGCGATGGGCAGCAGACCCACCGCCGTCAGCACCGAGAAACGTCCGCCCACATCGTCCGGCACGACAAAGGTCTCATAGCCTTCATGATCCGCCAGCGCTTTCAGTGTGCCTTTAGCCTTGTCCGTGGTGCAGAAAATGCGCTCTTTGGCGCCTTCCTTACCGTAGCGTTCCTCAAGAAGTCCCCGCAGCACACGGAACGCGATAGCGGGTTCCGTAGTGGTGCCGGACTTGGAGATCATATTGATGGAAACGCGCTTGCCCTCGCACAGCGCCACAATTTCATTGAGCGCGGCGGAACTGATGGAATTGCCCGTAAAGAAAATCTGGGGCGTATCCTTGCAGATAAGATTGTAGTTGGGAGAGGTCAGGAACTCAATCGCCGCTCTGGCGCCCAGATATGAGCCGCCGATGCCGATGACGATAAACACATCGGAATTCGCCTTGATGCGCTCCGCTGCCGCTTTAATGCGGGCAAACTCTTCCTTGTCATAATTGGTGGGAAGATCCCGCCAGCCGATAAAGTCGCTGCCCAGACCGGTACCTTCATGAAGTGCCTTATGCGCTGCGGCAATCTGCGGCGCAATCGCCTTTAATTCATCCGCCGAAACGAAATCGGCGACATACTTGCTATTTAATGTTACAGCCATGCGTCATTTTGCCTCCTGTTTTTCATAATAACAGCTAATTTATTCTACAATATTTCTTCGGATTTTTCAAGTAACAAGGGGAAGATTTTGGCTTCTTCATAAAAAGTTTATAAATTTCGCCGGAACATCGGCAGATTACGCACCAAAACGCGGGCACACCTGTAATGACCTCCCCATAGGGATTCCGTTTCAGATATACCCGCGCATACGGTAATTGTGTCAACGTTTCCTTCCGTTTCACGGCAGATGTCCGGTGCATCTGAAAATATTATCTTCTGCCGCCGCGACCTCCCATACCGCGACCTCCCATGCCG
Organism: uncultured Clostridia bacterium; assembly: GCA_946405565.1. Taxonomy (GTDB): domain Bacteria; phylum Bacillota; class Clostridia; order Oscillospirales; family Acutalibacteraceae; genus RUG762. Next base: position 3,237 of record CAMJHU010000107.1, on the reverse strand, counting down.
CCGCCCATCATCTGATTGGGCAACGTATCGACCTGCTGACCGTTGACAATCACGGTGCCGCCGGTGAAGGTAGCAGTGCCGTCGTAATCAAAGCTGGACTGTCCCGTCACGTTGACGGTGCCGCCGGTAATGATGATATTGCCGTTGGAATCCACACCATCGGTATCACCGGCGCCCATGGTAATGGTAATGTCGCCGCCGGTGATCTCCACGGTAGGCGTATAGACCGAGGATTTGCGCGCGGCATTGATGCCGTCGTCCCAGCTCTCAATGTTCACCGTGCCGCCGTTGATCTGGATATAGGTGGCTTCGATACCCTCCGCGGCGGAAATCGCGAGACTGCCGCCGTCAATCTGTGCCACGGTGGTGGCGTGAACGCCGTCGTCCCCCGCCTTGACGGTAAACTGTCCGCCGACGATATAGATATAGCCGAGGGTATTGTCATCGTCGTTCTCGGCGTGGAAGCCGTCGGTTCCCGCCGTCACGGTGAAACTGCCGCCCGCGATACGGATCGAATCGTTTGCCTCAAACGCCTTGGAGGAAGCCGTCACGTTGTAGGTGCCGCCGGTAATCCTGAGATCGTCCTTGCAGACCACACCGTTGTCCGTGGAGGAAACAGTCAGCGTACCGGTACCGTTGAGCACCAGATCGTCCTTGGAAAAGATCACACCGTCGGTATTGGTGTCGCCGTCCGCCGTAAAGGTTCCGGTCACGGAGAGAGAATTGCCGCTGTCCGTGGTCGTAACAAACACCTTGTCCGCCTGCCTGACGTAAATGCAGGGGGAATCGGCATTGGTGATGCTCACACCGTCGAGAACGAGCTGCACCTTGTCATCCGAACCGGCGTTGACCGTTACTGTCACATCGGAAGCCGTGCCGGAAAGCACATACACACCTGCCTCGGTGATAGTGATATCCTTTCCGTCCTTGACGGTGTAGTAGGTCGCGCCCGAAAGATCGGCAGTCTGCGTAAGGTCGCGGTCGGTAAAGAGCTCGTCTGCGCTGTAAAGTCCGCCGCTGACCGACGTATTGAGCGAAGCGGTAACGGTTTCGGTCGTATCATCCGTATTGACCGTATCAATTGTATCCGTGGTATCGACAGCGGTGCTCACTGCGGTCAGAGACATACCGCTGTCGGTATTCTCGGTGAGATTGGCAGTACAGCCCGCCATTGCCATCGCGCATACATTGATGGAAATCAGTCCCGCGACATATTTTAACAGCATTTCATTCATGGTATTCTTCATAAGATGACCTCCCTGAGCGATTTGGATTTTTGGATTTTGTTTCTGTTTGTTTTGGGTTCTTCGCTCTTTCTGTCACCAGTATAAAGTCCCAACCTTTAATGTACTTAAAAGGATTTGTGAGAATTTTGCGATGTCTGATAAAACATCTTTGCAGTTATTTTTCATCGGTCAGCCGGAGCGTCACCTTGCCGACAGCAATCTTCGCTGCCGCCACCTGTACCCGCACCCGGTCGCCGACACGGAACGTGCGGCGGGTTGAGGAACTGCGAAAAGTCGCGATGCCGTCGTATTCAAAATCGTCTCCCGGAAAATCCTCATACGGCACAAAGCCCTCGGCGCTGTTTGCCAGCCGCACGAAGAAGCCGCGTTCCAGCACGCTCGAAATGGTGCCTTCAAATTCCTCGCCCACAAAACGCAACATATATTCCGCCATATAGCAATCCTCCGTGCGCCGCTCCGCCGTGACGGCACGCACCTCATACTGCGACGACAAATCCGCCGCCTGCGAAGCCTTTCCGTCAAAGCGCCGCACGATCTCCGCCTGGCTCATACCTCCGAGATACGCCGACAGCACGCGATGAATAAAGGTATCCGGATAACGACGGATGGGCGAGGTGAAATGACAGTAATCCGCCAGCGCCAGACCGAAATGTCCCAGCGGATTGTAATCATAACGCGCCTTCGCCATTGCCCGCAGCAGCGCGTTGGATACCACCTCTTCATAGGGCTGTCCCTTGACCTGCGCCAGAACACTGTCCACATCGGCGGGCGACGGATTCTGTTTCAGGCAGGTGCTGTCAATGCCCAGCACGCGGAAGAGCTGTGCCACACGGTCAAGTGCTTCGGGATTGGGCGATTCATGCACGCGGTAGACAAACGGAAGCTGTGCCCGGCGCGCCAGCATCGCGGCGGCGATATTGGCGGCAATCATGAACTGCTCGATCATCTCCTGCGCCTCGCCGGTATCCCGTTCCCGCAGACTGATACACACGCCGTTTTCGTCCAGTGTGAAGAGCGATTCCGTAGACGTGAAATGCACGGTGCCGCGCCGGTCGGCACTCGTCTGAAGAATATGATACAGTTCCCGCGCGTCATCAATAACCTCACGGACAGGCGCATATTTTTCCAGTATTTCCGCTGAAGCGGTACCGTCGAGAATGGCGTTGACCTCGCTGTAAACGCCACGCACCTTGGAATCAATCACCGTCTTGGCAAAGCGATAGTCCATCAGATTGCCGTCTCTGTCAAATTGCAGAAACGCGCTGAACGCCAGCTTGTCCGTGTGCGCATTAAGCGAGCAGATGCCGTTGGAAATCGCCTCCGGATACATGGGAATGACACGGTCTGCAAAGTAGACTGAAGTACCCCGTTCCAGTGCGGACAAATCCAGCGGACTTTCGTCCCGGACATAATGCGATACGTCTGCGATATGCACCGACAATTCAAAGCCCTGCTCCGTGCGCCGTACACAGATCGCGTCATCCAGATCCTTCGCGTCCGCGCCGTCAATCGTAAAGATATTCATGCCGCGCAAATCCTCGCGACCCGCCATATCTTCTTCCGTCACACCACGGGCATTGATCTCCTCGGCGCTGCTCTTCACGGCATCGCTGAATTCGTGAGGAATGCCCAGCGCGTCTATGATCGCGTCGGCACAGACGCGGGCACATTCGGATTCCCCGTAAATTTTCAGCACGGAACAGACCATATCATTTCCCTTTTTGGTCAGGGAAACCTTCGCCTGTACTTTGTCGCCCTCTTCGGCGCCCGCCGCGTTTTTGACGATTTCCAACGGAACCCGGTAACTCGCGTCCGCGTGAAGCTCCAGCTTGCCGCGGTAACGGCGGACGGTTCCCACGACTAGGCGTGACCCCCGACGATACACCATCCGCACCCGTCCGCAGGGGCCTTTTTCCTCGAGATAGCGCGAGACAATCACCTTATCGCCCGGCAGCGCGTCACAGCAGTACTCGTTGGGAATATACAAATC
>CAMJHU010000106.1 GCA_946405565.1 uncultured Clostridia bacterium | reverse complement strand
TTCCGGATTATGACATCTGGATCCGCAACGTCGTAACCCAGACCAACCTGGAGCACTGGAACATCTGGCAGTATACTGACAAAATGAAGCTCGACGGTTATGACGGCAAGGAACAATTTATCGACATGAACGTCAGATGCAGTTAAGAGGTATCATATTGGAAACACTTGATTTTATCCCTGCCCTGCTTGACGGGCTGGAAGAATACCGGACGCTGGTCAATCATATCCGGAAACACCGTCTGCCCGCCGCCGTGACGGGACTTGCCAGCATTCACAAGAATCAGTTTGCGGCGGCGCTCTGCCGTTCGCTGGAGCGTAAGCTGCTTTATCTTGCCGCCGACGAGGCGGAAGCCGTGCGTACCTGCGAAGATCTGGAAAAAATGGGACTGCGCGCCTGCTTCTGTCCGGCGCGGGACATCGAACTCCGCCCGCTGGAAGGGCGTTCCCACGAGTACGAACACAGCCGCATTGAAGCCCTCAGCCGGATGGTCAAGGAAGACTTTGATGTGGCAGTGGTCTGTGCCGATGGCGCCGCGCAGTTGACCATTCCGCCCGAACAGCTCCGGGAACGCATGATTACGCTGTCGGCAGGCGCCGAACTTTCCCCGCAGACTTGCGTGAATGCCCTCGCAGCAGCGGGCTACCAGCGGTGTGAGATGGTGGAAGGCGCGGGACAGTTCTCCCTTCGCGGCGGCATTCTCGACTTTTTCCCGCCGGATGCGGCTCACCCCATCCGCGCCGAATTCTGGGGCGACACCGTGGACACGATCCGCTCCTTCGACATCGACACCCAGCGCAGTCTGGAACCGGTGGAAACGGTGGGGCTGCTGCCTGCCGCCGAGCTTGTCGTTTCGGACAAGGCAGCCCTTGCCGCCCGTCTGCGTTCGCTCGCGTCCAAGCTGCGGGGCAAAGCCTCGCAGACGGCGCAGCAGCGTCTGCTCAAGGAAGCGGACGATTGGGAAGCCGGCGTCTTTCAGGGCGTGACCGACCGCTATCTGCCGCTGCTCTGCGACCGACCCGCCACGATTTTTGACTATCTGCCCCAAGGCGCGTTGATTGTCGTGAGCGAGCACGTCGCGGTGCAGGAACGTCTGAAAAACAGCGAAGCCCTGCTCACCGAGGAAATTAAAAGCCTCATGGAAAGCGGGATTCTCTGCAAGGGGCTGGACACCTTCACCCTGTCCTACGGGGATTTCATGGCGAAGCTCTCCCACGCGCTCTATCTCGAAACCTTCACTCGCGGCGGCTATGCCTTTGATTTACAGGTGCTGGTCAATATCAATGCCCGGCAGCACCCGGTGTGGAACGGCAAAGGCTCCGATCTCATCGAGGAACTGAAAGCCATGCTGGACGGCGGCACCTCCGTCATACTGCTCGGTGGCACGCCGCGCTCCTGTGAAGGGCTGTACACCGACATTCAGAAAGCCGGTCTGCCCGTTACACAGAACAATGCACCTCAACTGCCGCTGTTCCGGGGCGTGACCGTGGCGGAGGGGGGACTTTCGGGCGGCTTTGAATATCTCTCTGTGGGACTGGCGGTATTGTCATGGGGACGTTATTCCCATCCCGCCGCCGAAACACCCAAAGGCAAGCGCGCCAAAAATGCTCTTGATTTACAGAATCTCAACGAGCTGCACCCGGGCGATTACGTGGTGCATTCCTCTTATGGCATCGGCACCTTTGGCGGCATCGAGAAAATTCGCTCGGACGGCGTGACCAAGGACTTTATCCGCATTAATTATGCCAAAAGCGACGTGCTGTATGTCCCCATCACCCAGCTCGACATGGTGAGCAAGTATATCGGCGGACGGGAGGACGGCACCGTCAAGGTCAACCGCCTCGGCACGGACGAATGGGCGCGCCAGAAGCGGCGTGTGCAGAAGCACGTGGCAGATATTGCCGACAAACTGGTGAAGATTTACGCGGAACGGATGCAGGCGGAGGGGTATGCCTTTGACGCGGATACCGAGTGGCAGCGGGAATTTGAAGACCGTTTCGCCTATCCCGAAACCTTTGACCAGCTCAAAGCCGTCGAGGAAATCAAGCACGACATGGAACGTGCCACCCCGATGGATCGTCTGCTCTGCGGCGACGTGGGCTTCGGCAAAACCGAAGTCGCCCTCCGCGCCGCCTTCAAGTGTATGATTGAGGGACGGCAGTGCGCGATTCTGGTGCCGACTACCATTCTGGCGTGGCAGCATTTCCAGACTGCCGCCAGCCGGTTTGACGCCTATCCTTTCCGCATCGAGATACTTTCCCGCTTCCGCACGCCCAAACAACAGACCGAGATTCTCCGGCGGCTCAAACGCGGGGATATTGATCTCATCATCGGCACGCATAAGCTGATTCAGAAAAACGTGGAATTCCGTGACCTTGGTCTGGCGGTCATCGACGAGGAACAGCGCTTCGGCGTCGCGCAGAAAGAACGCTTCAAGGAACGCTATCCCGCTGTGGACATTCTCACGCTGTCTGCCACGCCCATTCCCCGCACGCTGAATATGGCGATGAGCGGTCTGCGCGATATTTCTTCTCTCAACGAGCCGCCGCAGGACCGTCACCCTGTCCAGACCTACATCATCGACCACGACGACGGAATGATTGCCGAGGCGATTCACCGGGAACTCCGCCGGGGCGGTCAGGTTTTTTATCTGCACAACCGCGTGGAGGACATCGACCTTGTCGCTGCCCGTGTCGCCAAAATGGCGCCCGAAGCGCGCGTGGTGGTGGGTCACGGACAGATGGCGGAGGAAGCGCTGAGTGAGGTCTGGCGCAAGCTGCTGGATCACGAGGCGGATATTCTGGTCTGCACCACCATCATTGAAACCGGCGTGGATATTCCCAACTGCAACACCCTCATCATCGAAAACGCCTGCAACTTCGGTCTGGCGCAGCTGCATCAGATACGCGGCAGAGTGGGACGCAGTTCCCGCCGCGCCTATGCTTATCTGACGGTTCCGCCCTTTAAGTCGCTCACCGAAACCGCCAGCAAGCGTCTGGAAGCGATACGGGAATTTACGGAGTTCGGTTCCGGCATGAAGATTGCCATGCGCGATTTGCAGATTCGCGGCGCGGGCAATCTGTTGGGCAGCGACCAGTCGGGACAGGTGGAGAGCGTTGGCTACGATATGTATATGAAGCTGCTGGGCGCGGCTGTCCGCAAGGTCAAGGGGGAAGCGCCCCTTGCGCAGGACATCGAATGTCTGGTGGATATCCGTATCGAGGCGCATATTCCGGAGAGCTATATTCAGTCCTCCCAGTTGCGGCTGGAGGTCTATCGCCTGATCGCGTCGGTGCGCAGTGAGGAAGACGCTTCCGCGGCGGTGGACGAACTCATCGACCGCTTCGGGGAACCGCCCAAGTCGGTGATGGGACTCATCACCGTGTCGCAGCTGCGCAGCCGTGCGGCGGCGGCAGGCATCAAGGAGATCCGGCAGGGCGAGGGACGGTATCTGCTCTACTGCGAGCGGGTGGATTTCGACGTACTCAGCCGACTGTCGGTCAAGCTGCCCAAACGTGTAACAGTGGTAGACAAAACGCCGCCCTATTATGCCGTGAAAATCAACCCCGATCTTTCTCCCGACGGTAATCTGCGCGAGATTCTCGACGCGCTCAAAGAAGACAAAACACAGGGGGACAATTGAAAGAGAAAAACGCCGTACAGAGACATCACAATGATGCTCCCTGTACGGCGTTTTAATATAAAAAATATTCACTATACGCCGGTCTTCTGCCAGCAGACGTCCCGCACCCGGTCGATGACGTCGGAAGCCAGTCCGTCGTGCAGCAGCAGCGCCCCGCCCGCCAGACCGTACACGCCGCCCTTGGTGACGCGGTAAGCCATCTCGGAGAAGGAGGCAAATTCCTTGGCGGCTTCGCGTATCCGCCAGTGGGGGAGAAAGCCGCCGAGCATACCCGCGAAATCACCGACCGTCGTACCGTCGCAGGAACATTCCAGAAACGCGGCAATTTCTTCCGCCGCCGCGCAGCCCTCGGACATACCGAAATGATGCACCACCACATCCGGCTGCCAATCGCCGTCCGCGGCTGCCGTTGCCGAAAGCCCTTCCGACAGCGCTTCCGCGACAGCCTTTTCCGCCACATTGCGCAGTATCAGATGGGTGCCGAAAAGCTGTGTGCTCTCGGAGCCGGGCTTGCCCGACAGCGACAGCCGGTCCGCATAGGGAAACACCACCTGATTCAATGTCACAGGATAATGATCCGCCAGATACCGCAGCGCCACCCGTGAAGTCAGCGAGCATATTTCAATCTGCTGTCCGTCATATACCACGCCAGCGCCGCCCCATCGCAATCCCAGCAGGTTTTCCATACAAACGTGTTCCCCCCTCAACCAATCATTCTTCACTATTGATTCTTCACCATTCACTATTCATTTCTACAGTATGCCGGTTGCCTTCATGATGTCGAGTGCCACATAGCCCTTGGGCTGGCTGCCGTTGACTACGATATCGGCGGCGGAACGGTACAGACTGTCCCGCCTGGCGTACAAAGTCCGGATGGCGCCCAGCTTATCCTCACATTGCAGCAGCGGACGGGTGGTGTCTTCTTTCAGACGTTCATAAATGACCTCCGGCGTTACGTCGATGAGTACCAGCATACAGCCTTTGCGAAGGGTTTCCACATTCCGCCGGAAGGTCAGCGCGCCGCCCCCTGCCGAAATGATCAGCCGTGTGCGTTCCGACAGACGTTCACAGATTTCATGTTCCCGGTCGCGGAAGTAGTCCTCCCCGTACACGCGGAAGATATCGGTAATGCTCATGCCTTCTTCCTGTTCGATGAGACTGTCGGTGTCGATCAGTTCCCGACCGGTCTGTTTTGCCAGTTCGCTGCCCACCGTACTTTTGCCGCAGCCCATAAAGCCGAACAGCACAATATTTTTATTCAATGGATGTTTCTTCCTTTCTGTGGAATTCGCCCTTTCCCGTTGTGTGTCAGGGCTGGTTTTGCTTTTGGGGGATTCCTTGTCTGGATTCGCCTTTCCCCGTTGTATATCTTGGCGCGATTCGCTCGGCAGGCTAAAGCCTGCCTGCCGGTGGCGTCTGCCTTAGCTGTCGCTAGCGACAGCTACTGCACCCCGCGCCGCTGCGCGGCTAATTATTGTCCCGAACCGAAATGCCGGTTCATTTCCGCCGTCGCTTCCCCGATGACCTTGTTTACTTCGTCGGGATTAAAGCTCACATCCAGCCAGATTTCCTGCGCCGCAGCCGCCTGCCACACCAACATGGGCATACCGCCCTGTGTCTTGCAGCCTGCTTCCTTTGCCGTCCGGAGCAGCAATGTTTCTTCGGGATTGTACACCGCGTCGAACACGGCTTTGCAGTGGGGCAGCAAAGCCGCGCTGACTGCCATAGCGTCGGTTCTGGGATACATACCCACGGGTGTGGCGTTGACCAGCAGATCGAAATCCCCGCTCAGTGTGTCAATGCGCACAATCTCCGCTTGGATGTCGGGATGATACTGCCGTATCTCATCCAGAATGGTCTGCGCGGCAGGCATATCGCTCTCCAGCACGCCGAAGGTCAGCTCACAGCCCGCCCTTGCCGCTTCTCCCGCAAAGACCCGGCAGACGCCGCCTGCACCGAGTATGGCAACCCGTCCCGTCAGCGCGATGTCAGCCGCCGCCAATGCCCGCACAAAGCCCGTGGGGTCGGTGGTGCGTCCCGAACGGTCGGCACAGCGCACGGTATTGACCGAGCCGTATTCCTTCGCCGCGCCTTCTATGGCATCGAGATAGGGGATGACGGCGGATTTGAAGGGAATGGTGACATTGAAGCCGTCCAGTTCCCGCAGCAGGCGGGGTATCTCGGTATCGAGGGCAGCGGGGTCGATATCCTGCACGCCGTACACCGCGTCAATGCCGTTCTGCCGGAACAGCGCGGTGTGAATAAACGGGGACATGGTGTGTCCGATCGGGTGTCCGATGACGGCGAATTGTTTGGTAGACATAGGGATCATCCTTTTTTTGCGTTCTTTTTTGGCTCTAAGATGCGGTGACAGCCAAAATGAAAATAAACCGTAAATATTCGGGGAGAATTGGCTGAAACATATTGACAAATCGTATCGATGCTAATAATATTTTAGTAGTGACCGGTTGCCGTGAGGGGTGTTTTGTCAACAGTAACAGTGTAGCACACCCGACGGACAAATGCAACCGAAATCCTTGTGGATTTGCGTGGAATTTTGGAACGAACCGTCACGTTTTCGCTCCTGACGATGGAGCGTGAATTGAAAAAAAGGAGGTGCTTTTTGTGGTATTTGAAAAGGTAAAGGCGATTCTCGCCGATCAGTTCGACGTGGAGGAGGATTCCATCACAATGGAAACCCATATTCAGGAAGATTTGGGCGCGGATTCGCTCGACGTCATGGAGCTGATGATGACCCTTGGCGACGAATTCGATATGCAGGTAGACGAATCCGAAGTCGAAAACCTCACCACGGTGGGCGCTCTTGTCAAGTTCATCGAAGCCAATGCGTAATCCCTGTCGCTCGTTACAGCAAAAGCGGGAAAGTAAACATCAAAATACCGCCGACCGGCGCCATACAAGCGCCCGCATCGACGGTATTTTTGTTTTTTTCAAAACAGCGGTCATGCCCACTGCCGCCAGTCTACCTGTGAAGAGATGTTGACCCAATCGCCGTCGTCATTGCGGCAGAAAGCCGTGTAAGGGGGGGCGTCCAGTAATTCGAGCGTGTCGGGGCAGTAATTGACCACGGTGTTGAGGTCATAGACGCCATTGCAGCGGGAATTGGCAAGGTACTCATCGCTCTCGGTGCCGGTGAAGAACCGCCAGCCGCTGTCATAGAGTGACGAAGGCATCACGCGGTAAATCAGCGCGACGGGGATT
>CAMJHU010000105.1 GCA_946405565.1 uncultured Clostridia bacterium | reverse complement strand
CATCGTAAGTGGACATCTTGTGCTTGACAACCAATACCACGCCGCTCACCGAATTAGTCATGACCATCGCGTCGCTGACCACGTTGATCGGGGGGGTGTCAATAATGATGTAATCATACTGCTTGGCGAGCTTCCTGATCAGCGCGGCATATTGATCAGAGGAAAGCAGCTCGGAGGGATTCGGGGGCATAGGTCCCGACGTCAATACGTCCAGATTCTCCATGACGTCCGACTTGATGGATTCCTCCGGGGTGGACATATTGACAATCAGGGTGGAAAGCCCCTTGGTATTACTGAGCTTGAAGGTCTTGTGCTGCACCGACTTTCTCATATCGGCGTCGATCAGCAGCACGCGGCTGTTGGTCTGCGCAAATGCCAGCGCGATATTGGCGGAGGCGGTAGACTTACCTTCACTGGGATTCGGACTGGAAATGGCAATAATCTTTTTATCGGACGTTCCCAGCGCGAACATGATATTGGTACGGATGGACTTGTAGCTTTCCACCACGTTGAACGGCACTACCTTGTCCACCAGCAGCATTCTGGGCTGTCTGGAGGACTCGCCCTTTTTCTTCTTCTTTTTTTTGTTGTCGTCGTCTGTGACAACTTTCTGCACATCACCCAGTACCGCTTTGTCAAACATCTCGGACAGTTCATCGGAGGTCTTGACGGTATCATCAAAGAAATCCACCACAAAAATCAGTCCGGCTGCCACCACAATACCGACCAAAGCGCCCAGAAGCGCGTTCTTCACGGCACTCGCCGACACGGGCGTATAATTGGGAACAGCGGGGTCGATCACTTCCACGGAACCGGCGCCCACCACGCGAATCAGAAAATCCGGCGCTACCTGCGCCATCATGTTGCACAGTGCAGCCGAAATCTCCGGATCCGTCGTAACCGCTGAAATCTTCATGGCTTCCGTTTCTTCGATGGATGTCATGGTAAAGCAGCTCTTGATGGAATTGGTATCGATTCTGCCATCCTGAATCCTGAAAACGGAAGAAAGCGTTTCTTCATCAAATTCCAGCACCAGCAGATTACCGATCTTGTCCATCACGGAGTTGCTCTTGAGCACCACCACATAGGTATCCACCAGCGACTTGGAGAACGTCAGATTGCTCAGATTGACGCTGTTGGTATTTTCCTCCTGCGTGGTAGAGGTGGCAGTCACACGGTCACTTCTGACGTACAAAGATGTGTAAGATTCATATTTAAGCGGCACGAGGAATTTTGTGTACAAAAAGGAACATGTGCCGAATAATATGGCGCATACAATAATCAGCCAAATCTTACTCAAAAGCAGAGATATCAATTGCCTGATATCATAACCGTCATTTTGTTTTACCAATCAAACTACCTCATTTCATATGTCATTTTCTTCATTATAGCATTTTGCTATGTAAATGTCAATCTACTTTCACTCTCCCGATAGTAGTAATCCCCCCTGTCAAAGTCCTTTTTTTTGTCCATTATCACAATTTTTTTCTAAACCCATTGCCATAGTGTCTCTCGCTCTCTAATGGCGATCTGCCCTATTTATCACAAAATTTTCACTTGATTCCCATGGATATTTGTGATAATCTATACGGGATATAGTTTGTCAAATCCTCATGCGCCTGTGGTGGAATGGCAGACACGTCGGTTTTAGGAACCGATCCGCGAGGGTGCAGGTTCGAGTCCTGTCAGGCGCACCAACAGCGCCCGCTTTGCGTTGCAAAGCATGGCTAAGTGAATAGAGAATGGTGAATGGTGAATAGTGAATAACGTAAGGCGATAAACTTCGCCGCGCTGTTGTACTATTCACCATTCTCTATTCGTTATTCACTATTCACTGAACTTCATATTAAGGAGATGTGCGATCTATGTAGAGCCGTATTCTTCTTGAAAAATCACTGAAATTCGCGGCACGAATTGTAAAACTGAATCGCTTTTCTTTTTCCGATTGACCATTGACACTGATGCATAATTCAATTATAATATAGTCACAATATTACTATAACAAGTGAAATGGAGGGTAACTTATGAATATACGTCCATCCGCCGCTATCAGACAGAATTACAACGAAATCGCTGATATGTGCAGAAGAACTGCGGAACCGGTTTTCCTGACCAAAAATGGCGAGGGCGATTTGGTAGTCATGGACATTGAAACCTTCAATCGAAGAGAAAAAATGCTCCGACTCAGAGAGGAACTTCTTGCCGTTGAAGAGGACAGGATGCACGGAAATACTGGCTGTACGCTTGATGAACTTGACAGTTATCTTGACGACATTATCAACGAGGCATAATATATGGAAGGACATAAGAAATACCGGGTGATCGTTTCCGATAGAGCTAAACTCATGCTGGGAACACATATGAGTTTTTTGAAACAACTAAACAAGGAAGCCGCTGTCTCTAAGAAAAAGCAAATTATGAAGGCGTTGCGTTCTCTTTCAGAAATGCCTACCAGATACCCTTTCTTCAATGAAGAACCGATTCTTCCTAACAAATATCATAAGATGTATATTGAAAAATGGTATCTGGTTCTCTATCAGATACAAGATGATACCGTATATGTTGAATACATCTTAGATTGTCGTCAGGATCATAGCGGAATGATTATGTAATACAATATGAAGACACCAGTTTAACCCATGTGCATTTTTTTGCAAAGCCCTTCCGGAAACGCCGCTGTCGCGGCTCAATAAAAAATAAATAGACAACATGAACATCATCGCACCGTAAACACACAAATCGAAAGGAGATCTTTTTCCTATGGAAACATTTCGTGAATTACCCTATCAGCGCCCCGATTTCGAAGCGCTCACCAAAGAAATGCAGGACTGTATCGACGCCCTGCGCAGCGCACAGAATTTTGAAGAGGCGCATGAAGTCTTTCTGCGCTGGAACAAACGCTCCATGACATTGGAGACCATGTACAGTATCGCCTATATCCGCCATACCGTCAACATGAAAGATGACTTTTACGACGGTGAGATTGCCTTTTTCGACGAATCCATTCCCCGCCTGACCCCCCTGATGAAGGCATGGACGGCTGCGCTTCTGGCAAGTCCCGCCCGTCCGGAACTGGAGGAAATTTACGGCAGCCACTTCTTCAAGACCGCCGAGGTAGAGGAATCTCTCATGAATGACGAGATTATTCCCGATATGATCGAGGAAAACACTCTCTCCTCCGCCTATTCCAAGACCGCTGCTTCCTGCTCCGTGGAATTCATGGGCGAAACCTGCAATTTCTACGGTCTGCTGCGTCATATGCAGTCCACCGACCGCGAAGAACGCCGCGCCGCTTTTCAGGCGTGGGCAAAACTCTATGAGGATATCTCCCCCACTCTGGAGGAACAGTACGGCAAACTGGTTAAAGTGCGCTGCGACATCGCACGCAAGCTCGGCTTTGACAGTTACGTAGATTATATCTATCCTGCGCGGGGACGCTATGATTACACCGCACGCGAAGCAGCGGATTTCCGCGAGGCAGTCAGAAAATACATCACACCTCTCTGCGACGAAATGTACCGCGAGCAGGCAGCGCAGCTGGGCATCGACGAGCTGCAATGGTATGACGAGGAACTCAACTTCCCCGAAGGCAACGCTCTCCCCATCGGCACGCCCGAAGAACTGCTGGAAAAAGCGCACGGGATGTACAGTGAACTTTCCCCCCAGACCAAGGAGTACTTCGATTTTATGACCGAGCATGAACTCTTTGATCTGGTCACGCGTGAAAACAAGCATTTAGGCGGCTACTGCACATGGCTTCCCGACTATCAGGCGCCCTTCATCTTCTCCAATTTCAACGGTACCTCCGCGGATGTGGATGTGCTGACCCATGAAGCGGGTCACGCCTTTGAATTCTACTATGCCTGCCGCCGTCTGCCGCTGGTGTCCATGGCGGGTTCCACGAGCGAGATCAACGAGATTCACTCCATGTCCATGGAGCATTTCACCTATCCCTATATGGAGCGCTTTTTCGGCGAGAATGCCGATAAATACCGCTATGCCCATTTTTGCAGCGCTCTCCGTTCCATTCCCTATCTGGTATCGGTAGACGAATTCCAGCACCGCGTCTTTGAACATCCCGAAGCCGGTCCTGCTGACTGGCGGCGCTTCTGGAAGGAAATCGAACAGAAATATATGCCGTGGCGCCGTTATGACGGCAACGATTTCCTCGAAAGCGGCGGGTTCTGGATGCAGAAACAGCACATTTTCCTCTATCCCTTCTATTATATCGACTACGCCCTCGCGCAGATGGGCGCATTTTCCCTCTATCGCCGACAGCTCACCTCCGGCGACGGCTGGAAGCATTACCTCGACCTGTGCGCCATCGGCGGCAAGTACGGCTATTTTGAAACCCTCGAACGCGCCGGTATTCCCGTGCCGCTCTCGGACGGCGTCGTAAAGGAAATCGCCGACTTCGCCCGTCTCCACGCCGAGCAGTTGAAAGCCAGGCTCTGACAGCTTCTCTTGATTTTCAGGCAGTCACAAAAAGCAATCCTCCCTCCGGACATCGCGGAAAGAGGATTGCTTTTTTCGTCTTCGTTCATTTTTTACAGAACGTCAAATTGTACGCACACCGTCTTGACAAACGGGGACATCGTTTCATCATCGGTTGTCACCGTGAATTTTGCCCCATATCGGGACAGCAGCCGTGCCACGTTCATCAGACCCATGCCGCTGCCGCCTTTCTCACAGCGGGTGGTAATACGTCGACGCCCCATCTGTTGCAGCACCTTGGGATCAAACGGCTTACCGCTGTCGCTCACCTGAAGGCAAATGCCGTCCTCTCCTTCGCTCCACACCAGTCTGACCGCTTTTCGTCCCACCGTATCCCCATTCTCTCTGGCAGCCAGCAGAGCATTTTCGGTCAGTTCTGCCAGAAGTACATTCAGATCACGCCGCTCTACGGCTTTGTCCAGCAGCGCAAGGAACGTTCCGCTGTCGGAAGGCAGTTCCACGGTGAAATCCGTGCCGTCCTCCTTTGCCCGACGCGCCAGATAAGCCACAATCGCGTCGGTCGATACCGCTCCCATACTGGGAATTTGCCGCGCATTCGCCTCATACGCCACGGCAGCCGCACTCCGTCTGCGGTAAATGTCGTCGAGTTCTGCGGCAATCGCCAGCGCCTTGTCCGCCAATCCGTCAGGTTCATGCCCGCGGCATTCCTCCGCACACTGCCTCACTGCCTGCACCATCGCGGGAATCAGCTTGTTATCCATGTGCATCATGCCCGCCAGCCGGTCGTTTTCCTCCCGCAGTTCCACAAGTTGACGTTCCTTTTCCGCCAGACTTTTTTCCAGCAGCGCGAGTGAATCAACATTTGACCGGCGCACATATTCCTGCCGGATATCCCACCGGAGTGAAAAATACATCGCCATAATACACGCCATGCCTGCCGCAAACAAAATGGTATTGCTGACGTCCAGGATATTCTTCCAGCAAAGAAAATTGAACAGCGTCATTACCGTCAGAAACAAACCGATCAGATAGACGCCAACATCCTCCTTGCCATACTGTATCAGATTCGATATGCCGCTTTTCAGCCTTTTGGGACGCAGAAAAAGCGCCACTATCCCGCATTGCAGCAGCACAATCGAGCCTGCCATGATCATGTGAGCCGGGAGAGACTCATAAACCGCGTCCGCCTTTTCATAGCTTCCCAGTACCAGTTCACAATACCACACACCGATCACACCCGACAGAAAGGCACCCACAAACATCGCCGCATACCCCACGCCGCAGCAGATCAAGGTGTAAACCAACGCCTCGCGCGGGCGCAGATGAAAATACAGCATCAGTCCCAGCCACACCAGCGTCACCATCACCTGCAAATGCAGCGGCTCTACATGGGGACGCAGCAAAACCATCCCCAGAAAGGGCAGCAGCATCGACAATAGTCCCTTTACACGTTTGCTGCCGACCGGTGCTTTGGGGTACACTGACAAAAACAAGGTATAAATATTCACGCACAATGTTCCGTATTTCAACGGGGTATCCATCCAACTGAAGGTGGTATCATGAAGATGGGGCAACGTTATTTCCTCCTATATGTAAAAGTCGGTATTACCAAAAAACTGTATTTCGTTGTAACAGAAAAAAACAGCGCATTTCAATTGATTTTTCACAGCGTTTCCTATATAATAATTGAAAAGGGGTGAATAAATATGCAAAGTCTATTTCAAAGCAACGCCATTCCGTCCGTGCTGCTGATCGAGGATGACGAAGCCGAGTGTCAGGCAATGCGCGAATGCTTCGGGCAGCGGGACGACATATATCTTTGTGAAACAACCCATGATTCAGAGTCGGCTGTGTCTTATGTGCGCGATCATGCGCCCGACGCCGTCATTCTTGATCTGGAGCTTCACCGGGGCAGCGGCAGCGGCATCACCTTTCTCACCGACCTTCAGAAATGCCGCTCAAAGCTGCCACGCTGGCCGTATATCCTCGTAACCACCCATAATCCCAGCCAGACCACCCATCAGGCAGCGCGCCGACTGGGCGCGGACTATATTCTCTATAAGCATCAGACGGATTACTCTCCGCAGATGGTAGCCGATCTGCTGTCTGATATGCTGTGTGTGCTTTCCAATCCTTCTCTGGAACCCCGCATTTCTCCAACCGTCCTCCGCCGTACCAGCATCTTCGCCGCACTCAATCGACTTCATATCAATTCCAAGCTTCTCGGATACCACTATCTCGCAGAAGGCATCGAACTGTATCTTGACGGACATACCCGCCGTCTCTTTGACATCATCGCTCAGTCCCACGGTAAATCTTCCGCCAGCGTGGAACGCGCCATGCAACATGCCATCACCCGTACATGGAACACCGTGGAAATCGACGTGCTTCTTGAAAACTACCATGGACATATCGACCCTGACA
>CAMJHU010000104.1 GCA_946405565.1 uncultured Clostridia bacterium | reverse complement strand
TCCAAAGGGACGAGTCCCTTTGGCAGGGGCGTGGGGGCAGCGCCACCACTGGGGTACGGGGCAAAGCCCCGCAGGTCAGCATAGCTGACCGCAGCAAGATATACCCGGACACCCCACAAGGTCGGGCGAATTCCCACAGGGTATCCCTCACCAAAAAATCAACCCGCCAGAGCATCTCAAAAGAAACACTCTGACGGGCGATGTTTTTTTCAGCAATCGAATCGCAATCTCAAACAACTTACAGATAGTTAATCGGATTGACCGCGGTGCCGTTGATACGGATTTCAAAATGCAGGTGAGGACCGGTGGAACGTCCGGTGGAACCGACCAGACCGATCTGCTGCGCCTTCGTGACCGACTGACCCACGCTCACACCGCGTTTGCTCATGTGACCGTAGACGGTCATCTTTCCGCCGCCGTGGTCGATAATGACATAGTTGCCGTAGCCGTTGGCGTTGTAGGCGCTGGTCACGACCTTGCCGCCGTTGGAAGCGATAATCTTGGCGCCGGTAGGAGCGCCGATGTCAATGCCCTTGTGGAAGCTGCTGACCTTGCGTCCCTGATAGGTGTAAGTACGGTTGCCGTAAGGGGACGTAATGCGCTTGTAGCCGGGCGTCGGCCAGCCGAAGGAGCCGCCGTAATAGGTGGAACCCTGCGAATTGGAGGTACTCTTGCTGATAAGCGCGTCCAGCTCGGCTCTCGCCTGCGCCATCTGAAGGTCGATCTCCGCCTGTTTGGCTTTGTACGCGGCTTCGTCCGCCTTGATCTGCTTCATCAGCTCTTCGGCTTCCTTCTGCTGCGCGTCGAGTTCGTTCTTCTTCTCGGCGAGCTCGGCTTTCTGGGCGTCGATTTCCTTCTTATGCTGTTCCACGACAGCCTTCTTATCCTGATAGCCTTCCTTGTCGCTGGTGAGCTCGTCGATCAGGCTCTGGTCGTATTTCGCCATCGCCTCGAGATAGACCATATTGGAGATGAATTCCTGCATACCGTTGGAGCAGAGAATGACTTCCAGTCCGCCGGTCATGTCACCCGACATATAGATGGATTTGACGCGCTGCTTGAATTTCTCCTTGCTGGCTTCAATCTGCTGATCTTTCAGGGCAATCTCGTTTTCGATTTCGGCAATTTCCTCGGTGGCAGCCTTGATCTGACTGTCCACGGTAGCGATCTGGGTCTGGAGGTTCTCCACCAGTTCATCCACCAGATCGAGCTGTTCCTGCGCGGCAGCCTTGCTCTTCTTAAGTGCGGAGAGCTTGCTGGAAATGGCTTTCTGCTGACTTTCCAGCTGTGACTGCTTGTTTTTCAGTTCCGAAGCGGTCGCGGCTGAGGCGGTAACGCCCACGCTGCTGTCCGCCGGCATGATTTCCACCGCGAAGGCAAGCACGGCAAGCACGGCAATGAGGCTCACCAGCACCTTGGCGACGGACAGTCCGGACTGCTTTTCGACTGCGGTTGAATCATTCACCGACAACACCCCCGTCATTTTTCAGATACTTTCCGATGGATACCAGACTTCCCATCGCGCCGGACACAACGCCCGCGCCGAGGAACGCCAGCAGCAGCCACAGGAAGATTTTGGAATAGGGCAGCGCACCGGTGGTCATCACCTGATAGATCGCCGACGTCGCCGCCGAATAGCTATATGACACCAGCCCGAAGGAGATCAGACCGGCTGTCACGCCAATGGCAATTCCCTCCACTAAAAACGGCATCCGGATGAACCAGTCGGTCGCACCCACCGATTTCATGATGGTAATTTCCAGCTTTCTCACATACATCGTCAGCTTGATGGTATTGGTGATAATGAAGAGCGACACCACCAGCAGCAGTCCCACAATCCACACGCCCACCACGCTGACCGTTTCATTCATCTTTTCGAGCTTCTGGGCATACTCGCGGTTTTCCCGCACGGTATACACCACGTCCAGCGCCTCGAGCTGTTTGATGGTCACGTCATAGCGGGAACGGGACTGGTCCTTGAAGCTGACCTTGTAGGCGTTGGGCAGCACATTGGAGATGTCGCCCAGCGACTGCATGAGTTCGTCATTCTTGTCAAACCGTTTCATCAGCGCATCGTAACCCTCGGTCTTGGAGACGTATTCCAGCGAGGACGGATCCACATTGTCAATGCTGAGAATCATCTTTTCGACGTCCTGCCGGGTATAGGAGGAATCGCTGCTGCTCACCGTGTCCTTGAGGAACACCATGACCACGTTCTGATTTTCCAGCCATTTCATCGCGTAGTTCAGATTGAGGGAAACCAGAATCGCGCTGCCCATCAGCACCAGACAGCACACCAGCACGCCGATGGAAGCCAGCGACATCAGGCGGTTCGCCCACATATTGCGCAGACCCTCGCGCACGAGGTATTTGAAATTATTAAACATAGTAATCGACCTCCGGGCCGCTGTCCGCCACAAGTTCGCCGTTCTGGATTTCGATGATACGGCGGCGGAACTTTCTGACGAGCGCGTGTTCGTGCGTTACCATGAGAATCGTCGTGCCGTTGTTGCGGTTGATCTGATTGAGCATATCCACGATCTCAAAGCTCATGCGGGGATCCACGTTGCCGGTAGGCTCGTCCGCGATGATGAGCGCGGGATTATTGATGAGGGCGCGTGCCAGTCCGACACGCTGCTGCTCACCGCCCGAAAGCTCGTTCGGGAAGCATTTGGCTTTGTCGCTCAGACCGACGTGCGCCAGCACATAGGGAACCTTCTTGCGGATGGCTTTGGTGCTCGCACCGGTCACGCGCATGGCAAACGCCACATTGTCAAACACCGTCATATTGGGAATCAGGCGGAAATCCTGAAACACCATGCCCAGCGTGCGGCGGTAATAGGGAATATCCCGGTGCCGCAGCGTGGAAAGCCGGGTGTTGTTGACAATGACCTCGCCGCTGTTGGGCGTTTCCTCCCGCATGAGGATTTTGAGCAGTGTGGATTTGCCCGCACCGGACGAACCCACGATAAATACAAACTCGCCCTCATTGACCCGCAGACTGAGGTCGCGCAGCGCTTTTGTCCCGTTGTCATATGTTTTATACACATTACGGAATTCTATCAATCTTTATCATTCACCTTTCTGTCATCCACCGCCTATCGGCACTGTACAGGTCAAATCGTTCCATCTGTCTCGCAAAAAGTTATATCAACGCCACATAAAACCATTCAGACAAAAAACAGCCGGTGGAAAATCCATCTCCACCAACATTTGCAATTTAATTATAATATAGAAAAACCGCTGAGGTGTTACAGAATTGTAACAACAGAAACCCGTAAACAAAACTACACCTTGACATCACATATAAAAAAATCGTGCCGGGTAAACAGCTTTTGAGCAGGTTTTCCCGGATTTGCCAAAAGACGGAAAAAGACAATTGCAAAAGCCAAAACAATATGCTACAATGATAACCGTTGTTGAAAGGAGCCTGACCGAAACTATGAGTAAAATCGGACGCAACGACCCCTGCTGGTGCGGCAGCGGCGTCAAATACAAAAAATGCCACCTGGATTTTGACCGTCTTATCAGCCGTTACCGCGACATGGGCGCGGAAGTCCCCACCCGCGGCATGATCAAAACCCCCGCCCAGATTGCCGGTATCCGGGAGAGCGCGAAGATCAACATCGCGGTTCTGGACTATGTGGCGGCACACATCCAAGCCGGCGTCACCACCGAGGAAATCGACCAATGGGTCTATCAGGAGACCGTCAAGCGCGGCGGACTGCCCGCGCCGCTGGATTATGAAGGCTATCCCAAAAGCGTCTGCACCTCCATTGACAACGTGGTGTGCCACGGCATTCCCTCTCCCGACCGGGTGCTGAAGGAGGGCGACATCGTCAATGTGGACTGCTCGACCCAGCTCAACGGCTATTTTTCGGATTCGTCCCGTATGTTCTGCATCGGGGAGGTTTCGCCCGAAAAGAAGCGGCTGGTGGAAATCACAAAGCAAAGTCTGTCGGTAGGGCTGGAAAAGGTCAGACCGTGGGGCTTCCTCGGCGACATGGGGAGCGCCATCAACGAATTTGCCCAAGCCAACGGATACAGCGTGGTGCGCGATATCGGCGGTCACGGCATCGGACTGGCATTTCACGAGGACCCGTGGGTGAGCTATGTCGCATCTCCCGGTACCGAAATGCTGATGGTGCCGGGCTTGTGCTTTACCATCGAGCCGATGATCAATATGGGTACATACGAAATCGAGGAGGACGAGGAGGACGGCTGGACCATCTATACCGCCGACGGTCAGCCCTCCGCGCAATGGGAAATACAGGTGGTCGTCACCGAGGACGGCTACGAAATTCTGTCCTACTGAATTTTTTCCACCCCCCGAAAAAACAAATCCGCTCCCGCATACGTCCGTCCGGAACGTGTGCGGGAGCATTTTTTCAGAGAAAGCATTACCAATTGTGATGCACCGCGTAGCTGTCGAGCTGGAGTCCTTCCATTTTGTAGCCCTGCGCGTAAATATATTCGATGATTTCGGGCAGGGCTTCCACGGTGGTGCGTTTGGAGCCGCCGCTGTCGTGCATCAGGATATCCGGCTTACGGTACTTGGTAAGGTCGCGCTTGACGTTGGCAAGCAGCTTGTCGGGGGCGAGATTGTTGTGCGCCGCGTCCTCGGAATCCACGTTCCAGTCGTGATAGGCATAGCCCCGCCGCGTGGCGCTTTCCTTGAGCACCGGCATAAGGTCGGTGGAATAGTGGCGGCTGACGGTATTGCTCGAACCGCCGGGGAAGCGGATAATCTTGGAATGCACCCCTGTGACGGAATAAATATACGCGTCAATCCGGTCGAGGTCATTGAAAAACGCCTTCTCGCTGCGATAAATGCGGGCGTAATTGTGGGAATAGGTGTGCAGTCCGATGGTATGTCCCCTGTCCACAATCGCCTTGTACTGGTTCTCCATATCCTTGTGATAAATCACAAAGAAGGTCGCCTTGACATTGTAATAGTCGAGGATATCGAGAATGTCGTCGGTGTTGCTGGAAGGACCGTCGTCGAAGGTGAGATACGCCACGCGCCCTTCCTTGGGCGGCGTAAAATTGATATAATGGGAATTGGGCAGACGGAACGCGGGTTCTTCCTCTTCCTGCGGGCTGACCTGCTCCGGTTGGGTCTGACTGTCAACCGGCTCCGGCTCCGACGTAACCGCTTCAGGAGCCGATTGCGACGGCGCCTCGGAGGAAACGGAAGGTTCCGACGATACCGCCACAGGCGCGGTCACTTCCCTGCTCTCCCTTTTGGAATGTGTTTCCGTGGGACTGACCAGCCGATAGTGAAGACTGCCGCTCTGCATGAGCTTCGACTTTTTGGGCTGACGCGGGTCGGATTCCTCCGACGCACTTCCGCTCTGCCCCGCGGACACTCCCACCGTCATCCGCTGCGCGCCACTCCGCACATCGGACAGCGCAATCATAAAACAGCCGAGCAAAAAAGCTGCCGTCAGAATCAGCGGGAGATAGGCGTCCAGTCCCGTGCTGTCAGGCTTCTTCGACACGTCGCATTTCCTCCCTTTTGTGTGAATTTGTGTGGTTTACCGCCGTCAGCCGTGGGTAATGACAGCGGAATCGTCGGTCAGGCGTTCCATTTCGTAGCCTTCCGAACGGATGTACTCAATAATACGGGGCAGCGCCTCCACGGTGGTCTGCTTCATCTTCCCCGTATCGTGCATCAGGATGTTGGACTTGCGGCTCTTGGTGAGACGCGCCTTGACGTTTTCCAGCAGCACGTCCGGGTCGCGGTTGTTGCCGCTCGCGTCGGTGCTGTCCACATTCCAGTCGTGATAGACATAGCCGCGTTCCTTCACATCCACCTTGAGCTGCTTCATAATGCCCTTGCAGTATTTGTTGCTGATGGTATTGCTCGAACCGCCGGGGAAGCGCATGATATGGGAATCCACACCGGTCACGTCGTAGATATAGTCGTGAATCTTCTGGAGGTCTTCAAAATAAGCTTCCTCGCTCTTGTAGATTTTGCGATAGCTGTGGGTATAGCTGTGCAGGGCGATGGTATGACCCCGGTTGACGATTTCCTGATAGGTGCTCTTCATGTTCTTGTGATAAATCACAAAGAAGGTCGCCTTGACGTCATACTGGTCGAGAATATCGAGAATCTTGCCGGTGTTTTCGGAAGGACCGTCGTCGAAGGTCAGATAGGCAACACGCCGCCGGTCGGTCTGTTCCTGAGCGGCAGACGTTGTCGTGGTCGTCGTTTGGGTTGTCTCGGTCATCAGCGCTGTGGCAGTGGTGGTTTCCTCCGGGACAGAAGCGGTGGTTTCCTCGGTCACGTCGGGAATCACAATGGTTGTGACTGCCGCTTCCTGCACGGATTTCTTCGTAGTTTCGCTTCGTGAAGGAAGCGTTGTCGCGGTGGAAGCGGTGGAGCTGGTTCCCTTGATAATCACATAATATTTCAGACCGTTTTTTTCGTCGATTTCAATGAAATCATATGCCTGTTTTCCGTCCAGATCAAAGGCGGATACGCGGTTGACCGCCGGCTGCTTTATGGCGCTGTCCGGCACAATCGCGGACATTGCCGCCATAAAGCAGCCCAACACCATCCCCAACATCACCAGTACCAGTATAAAATCCACGGTACTGCCCTTCCCGTTATTCTTTTTCATGATTGCAGCATCCTCACTTTTTTACACTTTCACATATTGATACATCCTGTCAGACGCGTTTCATCTGCATCCCGCGCTTCTTTTATCTTACCACAGGTTCGGCTAAAAATCAATAGGCAAAGCGTTTTTTTACCATTTGTCAATCTTTTTTTCTTTTTGTTTTTTTTGAATAAATCCCACTTTGCACACAGCACCTAAAAATATCGCTATTTAGGGCTTTTAGAGAAATGAAAAGGCGCGATTCAGGAATATGAATTCCCAAATCTCATGTTTTTGTATTCAAGAAT